>DASRUF010000204.1:0-4622 GCA_035655575.1 Bacteroidota bacterium
CGATAATTATTTCTAAATCGTCCGACCAAATCGCTCTTGCCGCATGAGCAATCGCATCGAGGCTTGATCCGCAGAGACGATTGATTGTTGTACCGGGAACAGAATGAGGCAGACCGGCAAGGAGTAATGCCATTCTGCTAACGTTGCGATTATCTTCGCCTGCTTGATTTGCACAACCCCACATCACATCCTGTATGATGGTTGGGTTAATCTTCGTGCGTTCGAGGAGAGATTTGATGACAAGAGCGCTCAGGTCATCGGGACGGACATCACGGAGGACGCCGCCATATTTTCCGAGGGGAGTCCGCACTGCATCGATGATGACGGCTGGCGTGCGTGACAAGTGTTATGACCTCTTAGTTTGGTTTGAGTGCGGGAGTGGAGGGTTTACGGCTCACCAGAGCAAAATATCGTACATCGAGGATCTGAACCTTCGGGTGATCGAGGGTAATCTCGATGTTTCCGTTGAATGTTCCTTCCTCATTCGAAAGGAATGTGCATTCCACTTCACCACTCTCTCCCGGTTTAATTTTTGCCTTTCTTATGTCCACTGACAGGAGGTTGGATTTCGATTGTGCAGATACTATCTGAAACGCTTCTGAGGTGGTGTTGGTGATCATCACACTTTGTCTAATTAAGGACGAAACAGCTCCTCGGAACGTAAGATATTCCGGTTCATACTTGAGAAGTTGGGTGACCTTTGCCTTGAAGAGTATCCGAACGAGAGTTTGAGTGGTATCGTTCGTATTCAAGGTAACGGATTTTTCGACTTCACCGGAAATTTTTCTAGAGTTGAATGTAATAGCGAGTGTCCCTGTATCGTTTGGTGCTATGCGATCACTCGACATCAGTGTGCCTGTGCAGCCGCAGCTCGCACTCACATTAGAGATTATGAGCGTATCGGTTCCAACATTTCGTATTGTCAAAAGTTTCTTCGTGGTAGCTCCAGTATAAATCTCACCAAAAGAAAATTTTGTTCCACCATCAACCGAGAATTTCGGTTGACTGAGAGATAGAGAAGAAAATAATAACAATAGGAGAACTATGTTTCGAACAGTTTTTGCGTTCATCAAAGTGGCGCTTGTTATTTACGGTTCACCCAAGCGGAGTATTTTATCTCAAATTTCGGCTGGACCGGGTGATCAACTGTCAGATCGATGACACCTTGAAAGGTTCCTGATTTTGTTGGATGGAACGTTGCTTGGAGCTGGGTTTCTTCGCCCGGCATTAATTTCTTTTTCATGAGGGATAATTTGATATCTTCCGCTTTTGTCCCTACGGATAAGATATTGATCGCCTGTTTTGTTGGATTTGTAATTGTGATCATTTTTGTGTACGTGGAATCAATGATCGATTTATCGAACAGAAAAACCCTTGGTTTGAGATCGAGGACCTGAATAACATTCGTTGAAAAATTAATGACAAGTTTTGGGTTGGTTGAATCGTTCGACATTACGTAGACCTGCTTTGTGGCTCTGCCGTTATATCCCTGTGTGTTAAAGGTAATTGATACTTTTCCGGAGTCGTGGGGTCCGAGATTCTTTTCACTTATCATCGTGGCTGTGCAACCGCATGCAGCTTTAACCTCTGAAATTCTCAGTGTATCCGTGCCCACGTTTTTTATTGTTACTACTGTTTCTGCTTTTTGTCCGTGGTATGCGTCTCCCAAATCCAATGTGGTACCGGGAGATGCTGCGATTTTGGGCTGAGCAAGGACACTAAAAAGTGGTAAAAGTAACATCGAAACTGCAATAATTGAATATTTGTACATATTGGTTACTCCTGTTTAATAGATGTGTAATTGAAATATAAAAAAGGTGGTGGTAACTATCAAGTTAAGGTTAATCAATGCATGGGGATTTACACAATAAGTGTAAGGGAAATAACACGAATCTGTTGAAATTTGTTCCAGCTCAAAGGTGACAACATTGCTTTGAATATCGCGCAGTAATAATATTATTACATCATTTAATCCCGATCGCCATTTGTTTGAGGAGTGGCGCCGTTCGGTAGCGTTCTTCACCAAGGTCTTTCCAAAGCGCCTCAAGGACGTCGAGGACATTCTTAAAGCCAATGGTATTTCCCCATTCGATCGGTCCTAGAGGGTAATTGGTACCCGATTTCATTGCCGTATCAATATCGCGGGGTGAAGCAATATTTTCGGTTATAGCAAAACAAGCTTCGTTAATGAGCATACAGAGGATTCGTGGCATCACCATTCCGATACGGTCTTGTACAACGGAGATTTGGTTTCCGAGCTTCAGGAAAAAATCTTGAACATGAGATATCGTTTCACTGCCGGTGTGAGTCGTCGCTGATATCTCGATAAGTTTTTTTGAAAGTAATGTTGGGAAAGCGCTCATGCCGACGAGTCGCGATGGATGCTTTATCCAAGTTGATTGTTCCATAGCTGTGATAGTGACCGACGAGCTTAAGATCATTTTTTTAGAGTTGAGGGCTTTGTCCAGAGCTTTCAGATTTCTTTGTTTTATTGCGGTGTTCCCGTTGGTTAGCTCGAAGGCGATGGCTACATTCCGAGGAATGGAAGCGCATCTTTTAAGAAATTTTGGTAATACCTTTTTTGTCGAGGGAGGGTTCAATTTACAGAGGACATTCAATCCTCTGGCGTTACAGACTGAGCCAAACTCTTCAATGAGTTTGTAATCTCCGATGAGAAAAATATTTTGAGAAGAAGTTGGCATAACTTAAATGAGAATTCAGGATTCGTACCGATAGAATCCCTGTTTTGTTTTCCTGCCGAGATGCCCGGCATCTACCAGGGCTTGTTGAATATGATGAGGTTTGTAGCGAGGCTCATAAAACGTTTGTTCGTACATCGATTTTGTTACTGAAAGGTTAACATCGATACCAATGAGATCCATCAGCTCGAATGGACCCATTTTGAAACCTCCTTCTAACTTAACGATCCGATCGATTTCTTCAATCGATGTCACACCCTCCCCGAGTAAACGAAGAGCTTCTCCGTAAAATGGCCTTGCGCACCGATTGACAATGAAACCAGGGGTATCTTTAACTACGACGGGTTGTTTACCAAGTTGCTGGGCAAATTGAATTGCTCTTTCAATTGTCTGATCAGACGTTCGACGACATTTCACGATCTCAAGAAGCTTTATAATATGCGGAGGATTAAAGAAGTGCATACCGAGCACACGCTCTGGATACCGAGTCGCGGAAGCGATTGAAGTTACTGAGAGTGAGGAAGTATTTGTTGCTAAGAGTACGTCCGGCGAACAGAGCGTATCGAGCTGTTCGAATATTGATCTTTTCGTTTTTAAAAGTTCAACAGCCGCCTCGATGATGATTGCACATTTGGAAAAATCTCCCATTGTTAATCGAGGATGAATTCTTGCTCCAGTTTCTGCTGATTGTGTCTCTGTTATTTTTCCCTTCTCGAAGCTTTTTCGTAAATCAGTGGATATGCGCTGTAGTGCGTTGTTGAGGAGTGATTCTTCGATATCATAGAGGAAGACATCGAAACCGGAGAGAGCTGACACGTGCGCGATGCCTGAACCCATTGTGCCAGCACCTATAACACCAACTGTTTTCACCAAGAAGATGTTTTCCTTATAAGGAGCCTCACCAATTAGCTTGTATTGTGTTAGACGGGGTTAACCGGGGATCACAGCATCTTCAGGGACTTTTTCCCAATCAGGAATCCACTGAGGAACTTTCAAGCCCCACGCGTTGCTATGTCCGTGGACCTCTTCTGCAAAAGTTTTCCGCACATCATCGTTATCACGTCTTTTCAATCCGAGGTCACAATATCTCTTATTCTTCCGCGAGCCAGGTCTACCAAATATCGACATGACGCGGGGCCACCAACGATTGAGTGCATCTTGAATTTCGGGCTTGGTACTCGAATCAAGAGCAAGTTTTTTAACCCAGTAATCGCCATGGGCGATATGAGTTTTTTCTTCCTTGAAAATGCGGTCGATTTCTCTGCGCCAGGGTCCAAAGGTGCTCGCTTTGACATCCTCCAATTGATGACCTGCGCCACGATCCATAAGAAAGTTAAACATGACAAAGTCTGCCCATGATTCGATTGGGTAATAAAAGATATTCACTCGTTTATCACTTGATGCTCGTTTAGCACCTAAATCAAGATCTTCGTCGACGCGATATGCAAAATCCATCTTCTCGACCCAATCGTCAACACCGAATTGTACATCTTCTAATAATCTATACATCGCACGGGCATGTCGTACTTCGTCGCGGACAATTTGAGAAACGACAAGCATTTCCTCCGTGTTTGGTGCCTTCATGATCCAAGGAACATATCCGAAGCCACCTGCAAGCTCTGAATCTGCCTGCTGGACCATAAGATTCGAAAGATGATCATAATACTCATCACTCATTTCATCGAATGATTCGATGGGTTCTTTTTTAGCGAGCAATGACATCATTTTCTTTTCGCGTTCGGTATTGGGAAGTTTGGAGGGATTACTGGGCATAATGTGATCTCCTAAGGAACACTAATGTGATGATTTTTTTTTGATTCTATAAGCTTGTGGTTTTTCTTTAACTTGATATGAAACTCTTGATTTTTCACTAGTGGGTTCATTTAGCTGGTGAAACAACCTGGAAGCTTTTAATATCTCAAT
>DASRUF010000205.1:0-7270 GCA_035655575.1 Bacteroidota bacterium
AATGCCTGGTTGCCTGACCGACTGGAATATCAATTTGATTTAAAATCAAAAACCGATAAAGAAGAAATTGAATTAAAAGCTGAAGAGTATTACAGTGGCGAGCTGGAATGGTACGATTTCAATATTCAAAGACACAAAGGAGAAGGTGGTGCTGTGCCTGTGCTCACTGTGGATTCATTAATTCCAACTCACCTGAAGTTTCAGGGAATGCCCGATAACCGCTGGTGGAAATTTGAGGATAGCAAAACCAGTTTTGGAAACATTCAGCCCAACACCACTGACATTTCAAAACTCATCCTGATGGAATTCGGATTGGTAATGGCCAACGATTGGTTTTTAATTCCATTGAAAATGCCTGTGGCTACACTTTCAAGAGTGGCGGGCCTGACTGTCACCAATAATTTTGGTGATTCCTATTGGATTGAATCCGCTGAACATTCAAACGAACTGAATCCTGAATGGAGTATGTTCAAGATGCTTTCAACGGCATATGATGAGACCCTGTACCTGGCACCTACAGTTTTGAAAATACAGGAAGGAGAAACTTTGGAAGAGGTTATGATGATTAAAGATGAAATGGCCAATATGGTTTGGGGCATTGAAAAGTATGTTTCAAATGCCCTAGGTGAAAAGGTGCATGGAGCAGAATGTGCTTTACAAACTAGAGCCTACCATGAGTCATTCATAGATAAAAATGCTCTACCTCCGATACCTTATTCTTCTAATATTAGTTTTAATGCGATGACAGATGTACCGGAGAATTGGATTCCTTTTTTACCTGTTCATAGATCAGGGCATAATAGAAAAACACAACTGCAACGTGGTTCTATGTTACGAATCCTTGAGGGAGATATTCAAACACCTGTTAAGATTAAACCATTGACAAGTATACTACGCGAAGGTTTAGATGCTCAACCTGATGCCCTACCATACTACCTACATCAAGAAGAGGTTCCCCGATCAGGTATCAAAGTATCACAAGCTTTTCAACGAACACGTTGGGTAAATGGAGAGGTTATAGTTTGGCTGGGAATGAAAAAGAAAACAGGCAAAGGGGAAGGCAGTAGTGGGTTGGCCTTCGATCAAATTAAAGTTATAAAAAAACACAAATAATAAATATGATTTTCAAACTCAAATTTAGCCTTTTCCTCCATATTAATTGAAGCATACAGTACTCAAATTTTTAATATGTCATGAGTAATTTTCAGCAGCTAATTGAAATCAATGATAAAATCCGGGAGGGTGAGTTTGTAAGAAATAAAGAATTACTAGCCTCAGTTCTTTCACAGTATCTCATTTTTCAGAGGGCCAATCAAACCATTGTAGATAAGGAAACTTATTTACGTGAATTGGATAATATCACCTATGAAGCAGTTGAAAATAATTCCATTGAGATTAAATTTGATGTTTGTGAAACAAAAGCAATTTCGGTTGTATATGTAAAAGCAAAAGGGAATAATACTAGAACCAAAAAAGAGTTTGATGGAGTTTATAAGAATGTAAGATTTTTCAGAAAAGAAAAGAACTTTATTCTCTTTTGGAAGGAACCACAATGGAAACTTTATGCATGGTACAATGAAGTCATTGAGAATAAAAACGGAGATAAAATAAATGTTGAAAATAAAGTTGCATTAAGAGATGAAGATTATATTATTCTTTGGCAATTCTTCGAAGACCGGGCGCAAAAAATAAAAGAACGACTCTGGACGGTTTTTTCTTTTCATGCTGCAATATTAATTTCACTGGTTGGGTTTAATACAAAGGAGGCTTTCAATAAATCACATGACTGGACTCTTTTAATCATTGCAAACATTTCAGGACTTCTTTATTCATTGTTTGTGATTCTCCAAATGAATGACATGAAGTATCACATAAAAAGAAACCATGATAGGGCAAACAATGTTGAAGCTAAAATATCTGACTTAAAAAACTTGATAGATAAAGAAGGCGCTGCCGGAAATAACAATAGATTTTTCAGTAGCAATAAATTTACACGTCTAATTTTAGCTTTCCTCTATATTCTTGTATTTATTTTTATTGTGTTGTTAATCGTTTCTATTACTAAGCAAACATGTTAAGCCAATTGCTCTTTAAGCCGCAGAAATTTAATACAATCCTCTTAATGCAAAAGTCAATCGAGAACAACCTGTTAATCCGTAGGTCCCTAGTTCGAGCCCAGGAGGGGGCGCCCATAAACAAAGGGATTTCGCAAGAGATCCCTTTTTCTTTTCATAGAATCGGCAAGCAATCGGCAAGCAATCGGCAAGCAGCCTCTTTTGACTGAGCTTGTTTCAAAGATAAAGAAAGATGAATATCGGAGTGAACAGGGGTTAATAATTAGAGTAGTGTTTATCAGGGATTTAGGATGGTATAGATCATTCAGCTAATAGAGAGGTTCTACCTCTCCAATTACCGTTCGCCAGCCAGTGAGGAAGTTTCTGGGCTTTTGAGTTTTGGAGGTTGGGGTTTTAAACGCAACGGGTGTATAAACCTCATCATAAGTTTTGAAAAGAAACCAGTTTCCGATACCTGAAATATTCTCTTTTACCTTCACCATAATAGACTCCATCGTCGATGGATTCTTATAGACGAAAAGTGTTTTATGTGCCTTGTTATGCTTGTACTTCTTTGAAGGACTTTTTATATTCAATGCATGTACATGCTTCTCGATTTTCTGATAGGACTTCTTAGTGTAATCCTCATTCTCAAACTCCAGGCAAAACAGTTTTTTTCCTTTCGAGGTGTCTAACATGAAGATCGCGTCGGGTTCCAGATACCTTCCATTGGGAAGTTCTATCCGCGTCTTTCGGATGAGATTTTGGTCCCCTTTTAAGCTGCCAATAACCTCGATGTCACGGTCGTAAAAAATGACCTGAGTGTCATTTTCTGCGCAGGACGTAAAAAGCTCAATCTGGCAGTCGATTGCAGCGGTTCTGTGAAAAAGGGTTTGGGAGCTCAACCGGGGTTTGTTGATACAGAAGTTGATGCGGTCAATATCTGTCTTAAGTTCCTTGGACAGAATCAATGCACCTTTCCTTTTGAGATAGTAGACGTGGCCGATACCGTAGTTGGTGGCGTCCATGACACCAATCCAGTCGGCTTCAAGGAGAGGTTGGCAGTGTTTTGTGATTGCGCTGTTGTGTTTTTCGACTCCGAGACGAGCAAATTGTTTTCGGGTTATGAATTTATATTTTGCGAGTGTGATAAGGAAAGAACCTTTCTTTGACGAGATCATTTAGAAACGAGCTATTATTAGAGTGTTGTGACAAAAAGTAATGCTGTTAATTACTTTTCCCACATATGACATGAAATCTTGCAAATGTGCATTGCTCAACTAAACAAACACTCTTTGCTTTCCTATGGAATAGAGGTATCATCAGTTTTTCTTTTTGTGGCTAGGCTGTCAAGGTGTTTGGGCCAATCTGTAAGGATATCCACTTTCAATCTGCTCGCCAGTGAGCAAATATATTTCAATAAGTCGTCATTCTGCTTCACAAAACTACCAAGGACATTGTCAATAATATTCCACACTTCGGAACAACAATATATACTTAGCATTTCGCTTTCTACAATTACCCTCCTCCTTCCATTCGCAATTATATTCTGAAAAACATAAAAAATCCATATACTTACAAAAATTGTCATACCGATCGTAATTGGCGATAAACCCAAACCCCATGCTATGACTACACTTAGTACCATGACTGATAATGTAAAGTAAGTAAGCATGTTTAGTACCATTGACATCCTACGTAGATAACTGCCGGCATGATAAGCGGAATGGCCATTGATTTGGTAATTGATTTTCCACCAGTACTGAACTTGGGCAGGGATATCTGTACACTGGCTTTCTACAAACGGGAACACACTCTTAACAGCATTTCTAATTTTAAGGTCACTCGAAACCTTATAGGCTAAATTGAAAATTGTAGGCTGTATTATCCTCCATGCAATCATTTTTATTTCCCAGTTAAGATCATCCCAAGTAATATTGAACATACCCTTGTTTTCAAGATAGAGTTGATAGCCAAAATGGCGATTTGAAGAACCGTACTTATACAAGCCAATTCTAACGACAGTCTGTAAAATCTGGGTTACAGGTACACAAATCAAAACTGTCGCCAATGTAACATTCAATGACTTGTAAACAGCACTATATGAATCCTGCTCAGTATTTCCAATGAGGCCTAGAGTACCGATTAGGCCAAGGGCCGCAGCAGTAAATAGAACCGCTTGAAAAGTGAACTTTGTGAAACAATCTTTCAGATCATTGCCTTCCTCTCTAAGGCGTTGAATAAAACTCGCATATTCTTCATAGGTGGGTTTTAATTGATTTCCATCCTTGGATTGTGTGGATTCAGAGTGTTGTTTCATAATCTAGCGTATTAATAATTTAATAACCTTTTAAAGGGATGATAAAAATGTTTCAACATTAAGACTAAAAATCATCCTCATCAATCTGAACAGCCAAATTCCGGCTTGTATCCGTGCCATTTTGACCATTCCCGCTTGACTCCAGATCATGAGGGTTATACTCCCTATTATGGGTTTCAATTGTCCGATAATAGTGTCTAATCATATGCGTGTCGATCCTTTCTCTTGCCTCTTCCTCTGTATTGTAAAAAGCACTACCAGGCTTGTCGAGTAACAGATCTGAGGAGGCAAACTTGAAGGGGTCTTTATCACCAGACTTGAGGTAGAATTCGTATTTCTTAATCTGCATCAGCTCTTCTTTTTCGACTCCGACATCGGAGGAGATCGCACCCATAGAAGCGGCTGAATTTCTGCCTATGATCTTGTTTTCAGTATTACTTAGCATTGCTTTCACCATGCCGTCGTCGATCTGCTCGATATATTGATGTGCAAGGAAGAGGAAGGTATTGAATTTGCCGAACTCAGAAAGAGCGCGTTCGATAGCCGCACTCACGAATCGTTGGCACTCATCCATGAAAATAATCGTCTTTGGTCTTTGTTCTCGTGAGAATCGGTTTCGTTGTGCAGAAATGTTCTGTGCTTCTGACACAAGGAGTCGACCTATTGCTTCAGACCCGATATTGCCCAATCGCGTGAAATCGAGGTTGACAACTACAATCTTCCCACTGTTCAGGTATGATTTGAGATCGAAGCTGCTTTGGCCATTGTTTCCTATAATGAATCGTCTCACAATCGGATGACTGAGGATGCCATCAATTCTTTCGACTACCGCGCTGATCGTTCTGCTGTCCACATCTTTCCATCCGAATTCAAAAAAGTTACTCGTCAATGGATCTGAGACAGCTTTTCCCATATTCATGAGCCTTTCTTCATCAGGAAAGAACTCTGGCACCTTTTGAGATCGGTTTCTATTAATGCCTTGCAACATTATCAGCAGGTCCATCATGGTCGTGCCGTCATAATAAAGTAGTGCATAAATACAATGACGCAACAACCTACGCATGTTCCCGGTAATAGCCTGATCCTTGAGTAATTGCTCAAAGGCATCAAGAATAGTATCCGCTGAGTATGCCAAACTCACGGTACTTCGATCCCTTATCTCAAAGGGGTTGAATACGGGAGTGTGATCAGGATCGATCGTCGGATCGACATAAATAAAATCGTGAAGATTTTCCTCCAGGATCTTCAGCCGTCGCAGTTCCCGTGCAAATTCACCATGTGGATCAAGTACCAAGAGACTCGTATCCTGGTCTTTGTTTCTGATCAGATTGTAGATGACCAGTTTGAGGAGTTCGGTTTTTCCGCTCCGGGTCTTGGCCACACAATATGAATGTGCAAGAACAGCATCGGCGGAAAACTTTGCATTGGATCTCCGTCTGAAGTAATGCGCCGGAACGATGTCCAGGGACAGGATGAAACTCTTATAGGAATCCGGGGAGTAGATCAAATCGCGAAAGCGACGGCTCCGCAAATCTTTTGAGTAGGTCCTTGTGAAGATATATGCAGGCGTTTTGAGATATTCTTCTTCGGAAATATTCTCACTAAACAGGTAGTAGTACTCGTCGTAGGTTATTCCACGCTGCCGATAGAGCTCGATAAATTGGGATGAGTAATCTGCAGGACCAGAGTCCTGGGTTAATCGCAGTAGTTTTCAACGCCATTCACCCACATCTCCATGACTTCAATGATGGTCTTGGCGGGGAACGGACAGGTCAGGCATTCCCCGATTTCAATGTCCTGTGAGGAGGATTGCTCATACTGACCACAAATTTGACCAGCTACATCATAAAATTATGTAAGATATGATTTCATGAAACCCATGTATTTAAATTGAAATAATCCCTTTAAGGTCTTAAATTGCCCGTCATCAAATGAGTTTGTAAATTCGAAATAATAATTATTTTAGCAAATACACTAAGTGAGATCCCTTCTTGCCCTATGTTCGTCGTCATTCTCCTCTTAAGGCTCGGATTACTCATTTTTCATGTTTTCGGCGTTCCATATTACTTTAAATCACCGGAAAAACCCGGTGCCGTGTTCAAGACCCAACTGATTAGCTTAGGCATTGCCATTGTCGGGGTAATTGTCTTGTTCGCCATCTCCGAAACCGATTTATGGAGCGAGGATCTGATGACCTTGTCGATTGGCATCCTGATGGTAGCCATGTCACTGAGCGCACTGGATCTTTATATGCTCCGGGTGACATACAAGAAGAAACATACGGAGGAGGCATTTATCGTAAAGTATGCAAGGCAGGAAGAAAGGATGAGGGAGATCACTGAACGCAAGAAGGAACTTGAAGTAAGGGGCAAGGAACTGGAGTCAAAAGGCAAGGAGTTCGAAATGCTAAAGACCTTTCTTGATAATCAGAAAGAGCAGATCAAATCCAGAGAGTCGGCTATCGGAGAAAAGGAGAGCGTTTTGATCAGCCGCGCTCATTCCCTAAACTCCAGGGAGGAACAGATCGACGAACTGGTAAAAGGCAAGCTTTCTACACAGGAGAGAGAAATCGAAGAACGACTGCAAGTAATCTACAATCAGAAATTCACAGACCACATGAATTCGATGGCTGAGAAAATGGAGAAGCGTATTTCCTCGGAGAAGCAGAGCCTGGTACAGGATGTCTTCAGTTTTGACGGAAAGGGAGCAGATGACATTTTCGAGTTGAAGCGAACCAAGGAATCAATTGATAAGGAGAAAGCCGAACTCGAAAAAAACAGGTTCCTCCTGGATGTGGATGAACGCGTAAGTAAAGCTCGTGAACATGTCTTAGAAGCAAAGAACTCTGCCTTGGAGGTTAGATCAGAAAATGTTGACTTAAGGAGTGATTTAAAAG
>DASRUF010000206.1:0-2661 GCA_035655575.1 Bacteroidota bacterium
TTGTTCTAATTCTAATCGATATTTTTTCTCCTTTTTCATAAGTAGTTTGCCAGTAAACGATTGCTCTGCGTTAGTGACTCCAAATCGGACGATCTGTGTAAACGTTATGCTTGCATCTCGGATGGATTCATACTTTTTCTGAAGTTTCAATAAGATCGCATCCGCATCTGTCATTGCCCAGGCGACAAAGGTAAGCAATAGACAACATGCACTAACTAAAAATTTCAATTTCATATATTTTAAATTATGGCGATGAATGCTACAATTTCTCGAGTATATGATTCAATTGTTCATCGTTTTCAATGAGCACCTCGCGGGCTTTACTGCCATCAAACGGTCCAACAATGCCTGCCGATTCCAGTTCATCGACTATACGAGCAGCACGTGAATATCCTACTTTCAAGCGCCGCTGAAGGAGCGAAACCGATCCTTGTTGATGACGAACAATAAGACGGGCTGCTTCTTCAAAAAATTCATCGAAGCTTTCAGATGCACTACGCATACCAGCCCGTTTCTTCTCCAAAACAGATGGTAAAGTGAATGGCTTATTATACCCTTTTTGTCGGGAAATATGATCCGTAAGGCGATCAACCTCATCACCAGACATAAAAGCATTCTGAATTCGGACTGGTTTCGGACTTCCCGATGGTAGATACAACATATCTCCATTGCCTAAGAGTTGTTCTGCACCGTTCATATCAAGAATGGTTCGAGAATCCGTTTTCGAGGCAACCTGATAAGCAATTCGAGCTGAGAAATTTGCCTTTATAACACCTGTGATTACATCGACAGAAGGTCGCTGAGTCGCGAGCACCAGATGTATACCTACTGCACGGGCAAGTTGTGCTAATCTTGCAATTGGTTCCTCCACTTCCCGAGCCGCGGTGATCATCAAATCAGCTAATTCATCTATGACGACAATAAGATAAGGCATTTTGAGATGAGTGATAGTTTCAGTGTTCTTCAATCGTCCGGTTTTCACCCGATCATTGTAATCCTGAATATTCCGAACACCCGTTGCCGCGAGACGATCGTAGCGCTTTTCCATTTCTAACTCAACACTTTTCAAAGCACTCACGGCGTTAGCTGGGGTTGTAATGATCTCCTCATCAATATCTGGAGAAACAGCAAGGAAATGATTCTTGAGTTTACTGTATTGCGCAAGCTCGATTTTCTTCGGATCGATGATGATGAATTTTACATCGGATGGATGAAGTCGAAAAAGCAGACTCGCAAGAATAGTGTTGATACCGACACTCTTCCCAGAGCCAGTTGACCCCGCAATAAGCAAATGTGGCATTTTTGTGAGGTCATCCGTGTGAATTTCCCCCGAAATTGTTTTTCCGATGGCAAGCGGAAGTGGGGATTTTAATTCTCTAAATTTTGTCGAATTGATAACCGAACGGAGGTGAACAAGCGAAGGATTTTTATTAGGAATTTCTACACCGACTGCTGATTTCCCAGGTATCGGTGCGATGATTCGGATTCCTTTTGCTGCCAATGCAAGGGCAAGATCGTCGGCAAGACTTACGATACGACTAATTTTTACACCGGACGCAGGTACCAACTCGTATAATGTGATTACTGGCCCGGGAGTGACACTGACACTTTCGATTTCCACACCAAAATGTGCGAGCTTTTCTCGTACAAGCTCCGCATTCGCCTTGAGCTCTTCTTCGTCGATGTTATCCACTTGGCGAGGTGGATCGAGTAATTCAACAGAGGGAAAAATGTAATCGATTTCTTCCGGTTCTACGTTCCCGCTTACTTGAGGCTCAGTAATAGCAATTTCGTCATTCTTCTTTTCCAGTATTTGCTGCGGAACTTCTGAAAAAGAATTTTGAACTATATCCAGGCTATCGACTTGAGATTCTTCCTCCTGTTTACGTGCATCAAATTTCTGCATTTCATTTTCACTTTCCACAGAATCCTCCTCAACTACTTCATCCCGATTCACAATCGTGACCTCCTGATCAGTTCCTTCCATCTGTGAGCGATCGGGCATTGTTCTTTGTGATATCCACTGAGAAATATTGTTCCCTAGAATCTTCAATCGTTCGATTGATTTGCGCAGATCCAAGTCTATTGCTAGAACAATACTCACAAAAATTGCGGCAAGAACAACAATCGAGGAACCCACTGTCCCTAGTAGTTGAATCATTACATCCGCTAAATATGCTCCTACGATACCGCTCCATTCTTTTTCTACACCACCCAGAATAACGTTTGCAATACCTAGAGCGGATGAAAATAGCAGCGCAAAAACAATTACATAATTTGTAAGGGTTATCGGCGCACGATATTCCTTTTTTAACAATAGTATCCAACCCCACATAATTAAAAGAAGCGGAAACGTAATCGACGCGTAACCAACGGTATTGAGGATAAAAAAATTCGCTATCAAAGCGCCAATGATACCGAGCGGATTCTGAACATTTCCTATTATTGACCTGATATTATCATCGAACGGAACACGACCAATATCAAGAAGCGACAGTCTATCCAAAATTGCTTCATCGTATTGCTTGTGACTTATGAGACTGAGCGTGATGAATAATCCAGCAACCATCAATACAATTGCAAGGATTTGTATCTTACGTTCATTTCCTTTTCGGTCTTGCATTCGATTTGAGAGCCCACTTGTAGAATTATTCTTCATCG
>DASRUF010000207.1:0-8498 GCA_035655575.1 Bacteroidota bacterium
AATCCTTGTTCAAGAGGCAATTGAGCATTTAATGACAGGGAGGACATCATTAGTAATAGCACATCGTTTATCTACCATACAACATGCTAATCGCATTATTGTGATGAATGAGGGAGAGATCATCGAAGAGGGTACTCATGCAGAATTGCTTTCCAATCCGACCGGGCTTTACAGAAAGTTATATAATCTTCAATTCCGAACTTAGCGATCGATCAATGGACGAACTCCCAAAAGAGACTCATCAAAATCGTGATAGGTACGACCAAATAATATTTGCTCTCCTTGTTGTATTCCTTCTTTGTACATCATTTTCTATCGCTCTATCGGAAATCGGGTATTTCAGTGCGCTTTCGTTGTTGATTATTAAAAGAATTGTATCCCGGAATTTTTCATATCCTCGCACTCCCGTCGATTATTTCCTTCTCGGATATGTTTTTGCAGAAGTAATGGCAACAATATTTGCCATCGATAAAACATATTCTCTTCTCTATTTACAGCGAAGAATACTTCTTTTACCAATCGTTTATATTTTGATTGATAATATCACTTCATTAAAAGATTTGAAGGTGCTCTTTGGTGCATTAATTCTCTCAGCCGTTGGAGTTTCAGTCTGGAGTTTAGTGGACATCGTTTTTTATTTTAGAGAATACCTTCTTTTCGAACGAAGGCTGAGTGAATTTCAGATATATATGACTGCCGGAGGTATAATGATGATTGCAGTTCTTCTCATTCTTCCTTTTGTTGTTCATAAACAAACACCAAAAAAGATTCGAATAGCTGCGTTATTGATCACAGTTCCTTTGATTATCAATCTCTTATTTACGTTTACAAGAAGTTCATGGCTCGGATTTCTTGCTGGAGTGGTGGTTATGGGAGGGTTGCGTTATCGAAAATTGATCGCACCTGTTATTGCAGTTGTTCTTCTCATTATATTTTTATCTACGCCAGAAATGAAAGA
This sequence comes from Bacteroidota bacterium, assembly GCA_035655575.1. Lineage (GTDB taxonomy): Bacteria > Bacteroidota > Ignavibacteria > UBA10030 > SZUA-254 > DASRUF01. Next base: position 959 of record DASRUF010000207.1, read on the forward strand.
GAGAATGTTAAGTATTGTTGATCCTTCGCATCCCGCGAATGTTTCGAGGCTTCATATGTGGAAGACAGGTATCAATATCTTTAAAGCTTATCCTCTCTTCGGAATTGGTGATGTTGGTATTGAAATTATTTGGGATAAGTATGCTGAACCCGGTTGGGATCCAGAAGGTCATCTTCATAATAACTTCATTATGTGGATGGTCACACTTGGGGCGGTTGGGACAGTAGCTCTCGTCGCACTTTTTCTAAGCGTGTGGATTGTTTTTTATAATATTGAAAAGAAGTTCCGGGATGATTGGTTCATAAATTCAATGGCATTAGGTGGGTTATCTGTCATTGTTGGTTTTCATGTGAATGGGTTATTTGAGTGGAACTTCGGCGATGCTGAAATCATCACGATAATCTGGGCAATCATTGGATTGATTTTAGCGGCCGAGAAACTCTCATACCGTGTGAGTGGATAACAATGGGCATTTCCGTCATTACAATTACTTACAATGAAGAACGAAATATAACGGACTGTTTGGAATCGGTGAAATGGGCGGATGAAGTTGTCATTGTTGATGCTTATAGCTCAGATCACACGAGGGAGATTGCCCAGCGGTATACAAATAAAATTTATCAGATGAAGTGGATGGGATATAGTGAAGCTAAAAGTTTCGCTCTGAATTATGTTACCAATGATTGGGTTTTGTGGCTCGATGCTGACGAGCGTGTCACACCTGAACTAGCAAGAGAAATCCAAGCACTTCTCAGATTTTCCAATGCCTTTGCAGGTTATGAAGTTGGTCGAAAGGCATATTTTCTTGGTCGTTGGATTCGATATTGTGGATGGTATCCGGGGTACGTCGTTCGGCTATTTAAACGAGGAGGGGCACAGTTTACTTCTTCCAAAGTCCATGAAAAGATTAATCTCAATGGTCCAATTGGGAGGTTGAAAAATGATTTAATTCATTTAACTGATGATACACTCTATCACTATTTTAAAAAATTTAATCGATATACTACGCTTGCTGCACAGGAGTTATTACAATCCGGGAAGAAGTTTTCCCTGTACGACATATTCATAAGGCCATTATTTATGTTTATCAAAATGTATTTTGTTAGACTTGGTTTTCTTGATGGTATGCATGGATTGATTCTTTCGATGCTTTCTTCTGCTTATGTTTTCACTAAATATGCAAAATTATGGGATATCATGAGAACAGCAGATTCCAAATCTTAATGGTGATTGATTATTAAAAATGAATTTCATACACTCTGATTGAAGGAGAATCTAACTTATGGATAGCAATGAGAAAAATGAATTTTTGCTCATGCAAGTAATCTTGATGTTTCAAACTGCTGCACTTCAGCATATGGGAAAATTGAAAAGTCCCCTCTCAGATAAAATTGAACGGGATTTACAACAAGCACAAGCTTCCATCGGCATCCTTGAGATGCTCCATAAGAAGATGAAGGGGAATCTATCATCAGACGAAGAAAGATATTTTTCACAAGTCCTTCAAGAATTGAAATTAAATTACGTTGACGAAGTTTCAAAAGATCAGAATATGGCACAGGAACCACCATCTGCTTCCTCACAAACGTCTCCCACTCAGTCATGAAGTTTGGTGTCATTGGAAATACAGCAAAACCAGGTATAATAGAGATTACTAAAAATCTTTATTCCTATCTACGCTCAAAGGGTCAAACGGTGATATTCCACGAACAGCTTGGTCGTTGGCTCAAATCCATTGGAGGGCTACCGACAAATGATGAATCGATCATTTGTGCCGAATCGGAGTTCTCCGAAAAAGCTGAAATGATCATTGCGCTTGGTGGTGATGGAACTATTCTTTCGGCTGCTCGAATAATTAATGAGAGAGGTGTTCCCATTCTTGGCGTTAATTTAGGTAAGCTGGGATTTTTGGCAGAATTTTCAGTGAATGAAATTGAGCAGTGCATTGACGATGTTTTAACAGGAAGGTATTATGTTGAAGAAAGAATGGTGCTACGATCACAGAGTAACATAGACGAAAAAACTTATTATGCATTAAATGAAATCGTAGTGGATAAAGGAGCGTCTGCACGTGTTATTGACTTAGAAACATATGTCAATGACGATTATCTTGTGACCTATTCTGCCGATGGGATTATCCTCACGACTCCAACGGGATCGACTGCATACTCTCTTGCCAGTGGTGGTCCAATAGTTATTCCTCAAAGTGCAGTCATAACAATCAATCCAATAGCTCCACATACCCTAACAGCTCGGCCCGTCATTGTACCTGATGATAGTATCATCAAAGTGGTTGTAAAAATAAAATCCAAAGATGTCCATATCTCCGCAGACGGACAGGTTGAAGGCTTCTATAAAACACCGGCTGAATTTACGATTAAAAAGGCTCCATACACAATTAAATTAGTAAAGAGGAAACAGCGAACCTATTACGATTTGCTGAGAGCAAAACTTATGTGGGGTAGAGATGTAAGAATCGGGTCGAATACGTGATATGTCGAAAGTTTATTCAAAATATGTTTGCCAATCGTGTGCATATGAATCACCAAGATGGATTGGAAAATGTCCAAACTGTGGCGAATGGAATACACTCGTTGAAGAGCTGACCCAGAAGCTGTCTGCGCGTAAAGTAGTCACTTCATCTAAAATAGATGCAGTTCCATTAAGCAAAATCGATTTTTCTGATGACCAAAGAATTCAATCCTCGATTGTTGAATTTGATCGTGTCTTGGGTGGTGGTATTGTGTTGGGTTCAGTCGTCTTAATTGGCGGCGACCCAGGTGTTGGCAAATCAACACTTATGATGCAGCTCGCTGCTCGTCTGAAGGAAAATATTATTCTTTATATTTCGGGCGAGGAGTCTGCCAAACAAATCAGATTGAGAGCAGAGCGGTTGGCTTTAAATGCAACCGATAAATTATTGTTCCTTGCAGAAACGAACATGGACATCATTACAGAGGTGATTGAACGTCATCCTCCGGACATGATCATCGTAGACTCTATTCAAACGATGTTTCGTCCTGCTCTCGAAAGTTCGCCTGGGAGTGTTGCACAAGTCCGAGAATCAACAGCTCTATTTACTCGCATTGCAAAAAGTAAATCCATACCGATATTTCTGATTGGTCATGTCACGAAAGAAGGCTTGATTGCTGGTCCAAAGGTTATTGAACACATGGTCGATTGTGTTCTTCAATTTGAGGGTGAACGGCATTATGCATATCGAATCTTACGCTCAATAAAGAATCGTTTTGGTTCGACGAACGAGATTGGAGTTTTTGAGATGAGGGATAGTGGTTTACGTGAAGTAAAGAATCCCTCTGAGGTGTTTTTATCCGAGCGGTCTCCGGATTCTTCAGGATCGACCGTCGTTCCGAGTGTCGAAGGTACTCGCCCGATTCTCATTGAAGTCCAGGCGCTCGTAACTCCAACAAACTACGGTGTTCCTCAGCGAAATTCTACTGGGGTGGATTATCGTCGGTTGGGGCTATTGATCGCAGTTCTAGAAAAACGCTTAGGGGTAATGTTGGGGCAGTATGATGTTTTTGTGAATATTGCTGGTGGAGTACGGGTAGATGAACCGGCTGTAGATTTGGGTATTGCAACATCTATTATTTCGAGCATCCGTGACATGCCAACCGATGCGCTAAGTGTTGCTGTTGGTGAAATTGGGTTGAGCGGTGAAATCCGTACCGTTACTCAAATCGAGAAGCGGGTTCAAGAGGCTGCCAAACTCGGATTTAAGCGAGTTATTCTTCCAAAGAACAATTTAAAGGGAGTTCTACGTTTCGATGGTATCGAAACTATTGGTGTTGAGCGAATTGAAGATGCCATCGAGAATCTTCTTTCTTAATTCATACTTATCATTTCGACCTTTCCAGATTTATTTTTCATTTTACGTGTTCGTGCTTGGCTGATATCATAGTCTATGAATGAAATCATTTTAGCAACGCGTAATCTTGGGAAAATCAAAGAGATTCAATCTATCCTTGCTGACCTTCCAGTAAAAATACATTCCATCCTCGATTATCCGAATGCATCAGAGGTTATTGAAGATGGTCAAACATTCGAAGAGAACGCTTTGAAAAAAGCGAAGACCGTTTATGAGGTTACAAAGAGACCAGCAGTATCGGATGATTCTGGGCTGGAGGTCTTCCATCTCGATATGAGACCGGGTATTCACTCTGCACGATATGCAGGCGAAAACGTTTGTTACGAAGAGAACAATAAAAAGCTTCTTAGCCAACTACAGGGAATCCCCTCATCTCAACGAATAGCACAGTTTCGGTGTGTCGCTGCTTTTGTTTGTGAATCATATCAAATAATTACCGAAGGTATCTGTAAGGGATTGATTATCGAAGAACCACGAGGTGCAGGTGGCTTTGGGTATGATCCAATCTTCGTTCCTCAAGGTTTCGAACAAACATTCGCTGAATTACCTTCTGATATTAAAAACTCTATCAGCCACAGAGGTAAAGCTTTCCGGGCAATGAAGGAGGTAATAAAAAAATATCTGATTGAACATGGAAGATAACCGAATCGCAAATTTTTTTTTACATTGCTTCTTGTAATTTATTATCAATATTCTTATCTTATTCAAGAATTTTTACGATATGAAATTTGAAGTATACTTTTTTTCGTAAACGAGTTTTACCGCTGAGCTGGGAATATGCTACTCAAGGGCAACTCTGGCGCTTGATTCCATCGAGTGATGGATACTTTGTTGGCGAAGATCGGCAAACGGATTCGAAACAGGTGTCCTTTTTTTGTATCAATCAGATTACTGGAAAAGTTTTGTGGGATAAGTTATGTTTCAATGAACAGTGGTGGATTAGCATTGAAACTACCTACCGAGACGTAATTTTTTTACACGAATTTTCAACTCCCGATCTTCCTGAACATAAAAAGATATATGCCATCCATCGTGATAATGGCAAGCTGTTATGGATGAATGATGTGATGACCTATCGTTTTGCTTTTGACAATAAAGTTATCGCTTCGAAAGATAGCTTTGATCAAAGATTGTTTTTTGAATTTGACTTATATAGTGGCGAGATAGTGGGCGAGGCAGATTCCTCCAACATGACAAAGATTCAAGGAGCTCAGTTGCCAAATGTCGATGAGATTGTTGAATTCCCCAAAGTTTTTGAATCTTCAAATGATGATAATGTTTACGTTGTTCAATGTATCGATAAAGCTCTAAAAAAAGCAGGACGTATCGACAACATTGAATATCTTGAGAAAGGTAATTCCCTTGTCGTGGGTTACTCTAAAATGTTGAATGGCGTTTCAAGTGAGCCATCACTTCAGCAAGACATCATGATAATGAATAAAAATACGAGTCGGATTACATATCAAGATACTATCAGTGCTCAGTCAAAGGTGAGTGTACCTGAGACATTTTTTAGAATAGGTGATATCGTCTATTATGTCAAAGATAAGCGGCGGTTGCGAGCGGTAAATATTTTAGACGAGTCACATAGATAAATGGGAAAAATCAAGATCAAAGAGGTTGATGCTTTTACAACGATTCCCCAGACGGGAAATCCAGCGGGAGTAGTTTTAGAGGGTAAAAATTTAACCGAAAAGCAGATGCAAGCAATAGCACGCGAGATCAATCTCTCAGAGACAGCGTTCATCCTTCCACCGACAAAGCAACAAGCTGATATGAGAATCCGATGGTTTACTCCCACGATGGAAGTTCCGTTGTGTGGTCACGCAACCATTGCGAGTTTTCATTGTATGGCAGAAGAAGGGGCTTATGGAATGACGAAAAAGGGAGAATACCATTTTGAGCTTGAAACTGCATCCGGTGTTTTACCTGTCGATGTTATCAAGAATGATGTTATCACAGTTATGTTTGGTTTAAAAATACCTATTTTCGAAAAAGGTCAACATTTTAAAATCGATCTTGTCAGAATTTTAAATACACCGATTAGTGATTTCGATAATCGCATTAATATCGTTCGTACCGATTATCTCTATGTTCCGATCAGACGATTACATAATCTGTTCACGATGAAACCGAATTTTCTTACAATGACAAACTTTTTAAATACACGCAAACTTAGAGGTGTGTGTATATATACAACAGAGACAGTCGATCGTGAATCTGTTGTTCATTCTCGTTTTTTTGCACCCAATTGTGGTATTAATGAAGACCCAGTCACAGGGTCATCCCATGGACCACTCGCGATATTGTTGTTTGAGCAAGGTAATCTCGACGTCCAGGATGGACGTTGTATTTTCCAAGGTGAGCAGGGTGATCCGATTGGAAGACGAGGCAGGGTCAAAGTGGAGTTGTTAGTCGATAATTCTAAGCCTGTCTCAGTAAAAATTGGTGGGAATGCCGTAACCGTTCTCGAAGGTGAAATGTTGCTTCAAGATTAAACTACTCTCTAAACTTCCTAAAACCGATACGTGTCTATAAAAACAATTCTTTTTCTCTTCCTTCTCATTTTTAGCTTTTCATTTTTTTCACTCAACATACGCCGTTTGATCAAGTACCTATCTATTGGCAAAAGTGAAAAGCGGACGGATAAACCATTTGATCGATTAAGAAATGTGGCGGTCATCGCTTTCGGTCAAACGAAATTATTCCGTGAACCGTTAGCTGGTTTAATGCACTTCTGTATCTTTTGGGGGTTTGTTATACTTCTTCTTGCCATTATCGAGTCCTTAGGCGAGGGAATTAACCCCGGCTTTACATTGTCATTCTTGGGAGTATTATATCCACCACTGATATTTTTACAAGATGTTTTTGGAATTCTTGTTATCGGTTCTTGTCTATTCGCTTTAGTTAGGCGTCATATTTTCAAACCGGCAAGATTAGATGTTGATCGGCACGCTAAGATAGATGCGACGATAATCCTAGTTATCATTTTGCTCATCATGTGCTCGATGTTCTTACAGAATGCTGCATATATCAGTCGTGGTATTGATAAAACAAGTGAGTCTCGATTTCTTTCCTGTGCACTCGCATCAATTTTTGAGAATGTCCCTGAAGCACAACAGGAATTTTGGCTCGATTTCTTTTGGTGGTTTCATATTTTGCTCGTCCTTGGCTTTTTAAACTATCTGCCGTTTTCAAAGCATCTTCATATCCTTTCATCAATTCCCAATGTTTACCTTGCAAAACTCGATGCTCGTGGGACATTACAAGCGCTCAACCTTCAAGATGAAAAAGCTACAAGATTTGGCGTCGCAGATGTTGAAGATCTCACCTGGAAAAATTTGTTAGATGGATATACGTGTACGGAGTGTGGCAGGTGCACGGCATCATGTCCTGCGGCGATTACAGGTAAACCGCTTTCACCGAAAAAAATCATTGTTGATGTCCGTCAACGGCTGATGGAAAAGGGACCGTTGGCAGTTTCTGGCGTAACCCTGGAATCACTTGGGGAAATACAAGGCAATGGAAAACATCCCCTGCAGAAGCAACTCATTGACGATTACATCACAGAAGACGAGCTGTGGGCATGTACGACGTGTATGGCATGTGTACAGGAGTGCCCAGTAATGATCGAGCATGTCGATGCTATTG
>DASRUF010000208.1:0-5467 GCA_035655575.1 Bacteroidota bacterium
TATGAGTTACCTCCAGCACCACCGGCAGGTCAACTCGATGTTCGGTTCACTTCCCAAAGGATGGTAGAAACACATCCTGCTGAATTCAAGGAAATGCTATCATACCCAATTCAAGTAAAATCTGTTGCTTATCCAATAACAATTGATTGGAATATCAAGAAAGATTGTAATACTCATTATGAGCTTGTTTACCTCATGGATGGAAAGGAAGTGGGAAAACGAGCTATGAGTGGGAGCAATCGCATACGAGTTCAGCAAGCTGTTGATCAGATCATCATCCGCGCAAGAATGATTGAATCGGAAATTCCGTCGGTATTCGCTCTGAGACAAAATTATCCAAATCCATTCAATCCATCTACAGTAATCCAATATGAGCTGCCGATGAATGCCCACGTTACGTTGACGATCTTCAACGTTGCTGGACAGGAAGTAACTCGGTTAATTGATGGAAATCAGAGCGCGGGCTATCATTCAGTGTCATGGGACGCACGCAATTTGTCAGAAGCTCAATTAGGTACCGGTGTTTATTTCTATCAGTTAGTAGCAACCGATATCAATAACCCGACTGAATCGTATAGACAGGTTAGAAAGATGTTGCTTGTGAAATAAAGTATGTATCGATCTGAATACGTTTAAGGAAAAGGTTTCTACAGAGATATTCAGTCGAAATAGCGGTCGTATTCAAGGGCTGGAATTGTGATCATCATGCGATTCCAGCCCTGAAATATTGTGGGGTTTCTTTCCAACACCTTTTTCCCCATCTTGTTCATTCCATAAGTTATCCGCTAAATACATCCACATTCGTACTTAATAAAAGTATTTATTATTTTTAAGTTGGATTACAATCAATACTAAAGGATTGCCCTCGTTAATGATATTCAATAGATTTCAGCAAAAAATCAAAACGATCATGTGTTGGTGTTTGATGATGTTTACTTTTGCAACCCTTTCTGCGTCTGATAAAAAGCCAGGTAAAGAGCAGGAGCGTGTACACAAAATATCGGGATTACCGATATCGACGCTAATGAATGTCAATAAGATTTCAATGTGGGCGAGTGGAAACGGATTGATGGAACGGCGACCAGATAACCTCACGGCAGGGGTAATGTATCCTCGCGATACAACGTCCGTAATTTATGGTGGAGGTCTTATCTGGGGTGGTTTAGTCCGAGATGGTTTTAATCCAGTTCTACGTGTTGGCGGTTCAACATACAATTCTGGTATGGTTTCAGGTCGTATTATTAATCCGGGAGTAGCAGAAAATCCCGATAACGCCGATGTGCGGATCTATCGTATTCGCAAAGACTGGGAGACAGCTGATATTCGAAGAGATGCAGCGGAAATTTTTGATCTCCGGATATTTGAAGTAACAGATGAACACATTTCGATTCTTCGAAATCAATACAAGAAGGATTGGATTGAATGGCCCTGGCAACAAGGTGCGCCATATTATGAGCGTAATGGAATTGCTGGGTATCAACCTGATTCAGAGGGTAAGAGCGATAGTACGTCAGATGAACCCGGTTTAGGGAATGCCGATCAAGTTCTTTGGTTTGCTTCAAATGACTTGGATCCCGATGTCAGTCGAAGACTCTATGGCTCACGACCCATCGGCATAGAAATGCAAGTGACGTGTTGGGCATATGCTCGATCCGATGAGCTCAATAATGTCATTTATCAACGCTATAGATTTATTTATAAGGGAACTGCCACGACCCCACCAAATGCAGTTATTGACTCGATGTACATTGCAAAGTGGGTTGACCCTGACTTGGGTGATTTCAAGGATGATCTCGTTGCTTGTGTGATAGAAAAGAACTTAGGTTTTGTATATAATTCAAGTTCTTCCGATTTCGAATTTAATAAATTCGATTTGGTACCTGCGGTTGTTGGATACGATATGTTACAAGGACCTCGAATAAAAAAAATAGGAAGCACTGCACGATGGAATTTATCGACCATTAAGAATTATGAAAATCTTCCAATGACTTCGTTTAGCTATTTCACACAGGTGACCAGAACAACGGATGTAACGCTCGGTAGTTATACGAGTACAAGAGAATGGTGGAATTTATTGCGAGGGTATAGAGCTCGTCCATTAGCGAATCCTCGATGTTTTTCTGACCCCACGACTGATGAATGCACGAAGTACGAATTGTGGGGCGATCCACAAACTTATCGTGGGTGGGTCGATGGGAGGCAGGATCCGGCCGGTGATCGAAGGTTCGCAATGTCATCAGGACCATTTTCAATGGCGGTCGGAGATACACAAGAAGTAGTTATTGGTTTAATGGTTGCGATGGGTTCTGACAATCGAGCTGGTATTGGAGATTTAAAAAGAATTGATAATGCTGCACAAGATGCTTTGAACGTAGGTTTCAAACTGCTTGATTCAATTCCATTGCCTCCGTTACGAATCGTTGAGTTAGATAATACATTGATCCTCGATTGGGAATCGGATACGGCACAAGTCCAAAAAGTTGAATCCTTTCAATCGCTCGGATATAAATTTGAAACTTATACTATCTATCAGTTTCCACTTGAAAACTCCTCAATTGATCAAGCGTATGTTTTTCCGCCATTTGATATCGCCTCTCCCCGGTATTTTGTGCTGACATCTGATTACATTCGTAAGCGACCATTGGTTAATGGACAAAAATATTATTATGCCATAACTTCAACTGTCTTTAACTCTGATCCAACCATAGCTCAGCAACGCATAGAATCTCCAGTCCACATCAAAGTGGGGATTCCGCATAGTCCAAATCCCGGTATCGTCTATCCGTATGAGTTGGATGAACCAGTAACAGGGGTAGAGAATTTAGTTGGTGTTAATGATGCGAAGGTCATTCCAAAATATTTTGATCCGGCACGCGCCGTCGGCCATATCTATAAAATTCTCTTCCATCGCAGCATCCGACAAATCATCGATATAAATGAAAAACCCACATGGGACTTCATCGATTCGACCACGAATGACACATTATTACGCGGAATTCGGATGGATACAATCCCCCTAAGAGTCATAACTCGTGGTATATCAGTCGAAGCTCTTTCACCCCTCCATGGTCTTCGGGGTGTCTATCAGGTAATGTTCAACAACCAACCCACACGGGATGTCGTTTTCAACAAACCTGATCCAGGAGGTAATTATATGATTGTCGGTGCGGGTTCTTCTCAGCTTGACACGATTTTGGGTGGAACGGCAAATGATAGTGATCTCGAGTTTCGATTCACGGGCGACTCAAGCTGGGCTCTCTTCATCGGAGGTAACGTCCCTAAATCCCGCTGGGTCAGAGTTCCCTACCAAGCCTGGTATGTTGGCAAGACTTCTGGCGATTCAATCACTCGACAGGTTTGGACATTCATCACACATCAGGGTCAGGATACTGTATGGCGCCCAGCCGTTTTACTTGACCGAGCATACGATGGCCAAACCCTGAAAGTTTTTTATCCCATCACAATCATCTCAGATAGTATTAATATCGATGGAACGTGGCTCGGTGGCACATATTATGATGATGTTTTGAGTCGTCCCGATTCGAATAGAATTAAAGGATATTTGTGGGTGAATAGTAAAACTAAAACAGACAAGAGCGGTATCTGGCGTGCCTATATCGCTGATATCGATGGTGACGGAGCTCCCGCTCCCGTCGGAACTATCGTTCGGTTCGAGCGATTTAAAGTGGTGAGAAACGCTGATGAGAAAATATTCAAGTCGTCTTCGATCATTGCAGATAATATTGATGCGGCGAGGCGAGAAGTTGAGAAGATCAATGTGTTTCCCAATCCCTACTACGGGTTAAATCGAGCCGAGCTCAATCGGTTTCAGCGATTTATGACTTTTAATCATCTTCCACAGATAGCCACAATTCGTATTTTTAATCTTTCGGGCGTACTGGTTAAAACGATTTACAAAAATGACGATTCACAATTTATAAATTGGGATTTGAATAATGAACATGGCCTTCCTGTTGCCAGCGGGATGTATCTTGCTCATGTGGAACTCAGAGATAGATTCGATAGGGATCTGGGATCAAAATCCTTGAAGTTGATGATTGTTCCTGAGGAACAATTTATTGAGGTCAGATGATGATTGTGGTGATATCTATCGTTAGAGTTTTATTGCTGATGAGTTTGATTATTGTGAACTCCACTCAGCTTTTTGCAGGACGAGGGGATAAAGCTGGGACTGCGGCTGCAACTCAACTTCTTATTCCGGTAGGTGCGAGATCAATCGCATTAGGAGGCTCCTCTCTGGCTTCTGTCAAAGGCATTGAGGCGATATATTACAATCCTGCTGGACTTACTTTTTCCAACCATGTAACGAGTGCGATGTTTTCGCATATGAGTTATATTTCAGAGATAAGTGTTGATTATTTTGCAATTGGCCATAATTTTACTCGATTTGGATATATCGGTTTGAATGTTAAATCTCTGTCATTTGGAGAAATATCTGTTACGACTGAAGATGCACCTGACGGTACCGGTGAATTCGTATCACCCACATTTGTAACAATGGGGGGAACGATTGCTCGAAATATCTCAGATAGAATTGCAGTGGGTGTAACATCGAATTTCATTTATGAGCGAATGGGTAATGTGTCGGTAAGTGCTATTGCATTCGATGCGGGTGTACAATATACTGGTCTTGGAGGCATTGAAGGGTTGAATTTTGGAGCGGCAGTTAAAAATTTTGGTCCACGGTTGCGATACGGTGGTGATGGTCTTTTCCGTACGGGCCGATTGACAGATATCTTAAGACCCGAAATCAAAGTAAAGATCGAAGCGGCTTCAGCCGATCTCCCATCGACGATCGAGATCGGTTTGGGTTATACTACTCCTCTCTCTGAGAACGGAAGGATGTATGTGACTTCGATGTTCCAAAATAATAATTTTTCGGATGATGAATATAAATTTGGCGCCGAGTATTCTCATCAAGAAATCTTTTTTGTCCGGGGAGGGTTTGCATTTGCAACCCAAGATGTGGTCTCTGATTATATTTTTGGACCTTCAGGGGGTGTCGGAGTTCGGACAGATATTAATGACATGGATATTTCCGTCGATTATGCCTATCGATCTGTTAAATATTTCGAGGGTAATCATGTATTCTCAATAATAGTGAATTTTTAAGTTTTTAGGGCTTTTTAAAATGGTAAATATAGAGAATTTTCGCAGTATTTTGATTGAAATTGAATCAACACTTTAGAGAGATTTTTTTAAAAAAGTCTTGACAATATTAGGGAAAAGGGCTATATTTCAAATGTCCTCAATGGGTCTGTCTTGACCAACAATCGTCGGATGTTGTTTCGAAAATCGAGTACTTTGCCTGATAGATTTTACCTAGAGTTTGAATAACATTTCTAAATTAATTATCATCAACACAATCCCAAAGGAGATTTTATGAAGCGACTGTTATTACTTTTTTTAGTCGTTATTTTGTTGAGTGGCGTTCTTGTTGCGCAAC
>DASRUF010000209.1:0-2148 GCA_035655575.1 Bacteroidota bacterium
ACGCCGAGTGAGAAGGAGGTAATGCAAGTCCTCGAAACAGTAAACAAGAAAGAAATCCAGCCATACATCGATAAAGTTTCTGATCAACCACTTGTTTCAAATGTACCGACACCTGCAACAATAATCGAACAAAAAGATTTATCAGAAATTGCCGTCACCCAATGGAAGCTCTCTAATGGAGTTCGTGTCATACTAAAACCGACTGATTTTAAGAACGATGAAATTCTCTTTACATCATACAGTCCGGGTGGAAATTCTTTAATCGATGATAAGGATTACATCGCAGGTTCAACCGCTTCTACAGTCATCCAGGAAGGTGGGTTAAGTAATTTTGATCAGATAACATTACAAAAAATGCTTCAGGGAAAGATCGTGAGTGTTTTTCCCTTTATTAGTGAGCTTGAAGAGGGACTGTCAGGAAGTTCCTCACCATCTGATCTCGAAACGATGTTTCAACTTATCTATCTCTATTTTACGGCGCCAAGGATCGACAGCGCTACCTATCTTGCTTATCAATCACGGATTCGTGGGATACTACAAAACCGAAGCGCCCGACCAGAGTCGGCATTTGAAGATACGATTCAAGTAACCATGGCACAGCATCATCCACGGAGACGACCATGGACAGAAGCGATCCTCGATGAAATGAATCTCAATAAATCATTTGCGTTTTATAAGGATCGGTTTTCCGATGCAAGCGATTTTACATTCTTCCTCGTGGGAAATTTTAAACTTGATGAAATCAAACCGTTGGTGCTCACGTATTTAGGTGGTCTACCATCAAAACACCGACAGGAACAATGGAGAGACATAGGTGTCAAACCGCCAAAAGGTATGATCACCAAGACGATCAAAAAGGGGCTTGAGCCGAAGAGTCAAGTGAGGATAATTTTTAGCGGTCCCTTTGACTGGTCACGTGAAAACCGGCATGCAATCCAATCGATGGCAAGTGTGCTTCGCATTAAACTTCGCGAGGTAATGCGAGAAGAAAAAGGCGGCGTCTATGGTGTGGGTGTCTCGGCATCGAGCTGGCAATATCCCACAAAGGAATACCGCCTCACAATCTCGTTTGGCTGTGCACCAGAACGAGTGGACGAGCTGGTGAGCGCCGCAAATGAACAGATCGATAGTTTAAGAAAATACGCTACAACAGATATTTATATTACCAAAGTCAAGGAGATGCAACGCCGAGAGCGAGAAGTGAATCTGAAGGAGAATCGATTTTGGTTGAACTCGTTGAATTTTTACTATTCGAATGAAGAAGATCCTCTCGATATATTGAAATATGACCAGTTGATTGAGAGTGTATCCAAAAATCTCGTTCAAAAAACTGCTCAACAATATTTCATTGATACAAACTTCGTTAAAGTTGTTTTATTCCCTCAAGAAAAATAAAATATCACCACCATGAAGACGAAATTTTATATTCATTTCCCCATAGCTGCATTACTTTGTTTTTTTAGCGAAGTGTTGCTCGCACAAGTGTATGATGTCGTAATTCGTAACGGTATGATTTACGATGGAAGCGGATCGACGCCACTGATCGGTGATGTTGCAATCGGTGGAGATACAATAGCTGCCATCGGATCCTTGAAATATGTTCGTGGACGGACAGAAATTGACGCCACCAATTTTGCTGTGGCACCGGGTTTCATCAATATGCTGAGCTGGGCAACAGAATCGCTCATCGAAGATGGAAAATCACAAAGTGATATTAGGCAGGGCGTTACACTCGAGATCTTCGGTGAGGGCTGGTCGATGGGTCCCTTGAATGATACAATGAAAAAAGAAGTTCTCGAGATGCAAGGAGACATTAAATACGATATCAGGTGGACAACGCTTGGTGAATATCTCGATTACTTAGTCAAACGTGGAATTTCTGCCAATATTGCATCATTTGTTGGGGCAACGACGGTTCGGATTCATGTGCTCGGTTATGCAGATCGCCCACCGACACCAGTCGAACTTGATGAAATGCGTAAGCTTGTACAGCAAGCGATGGAAGAAGGTGCTTTAGGTGTTGGTTCATCTCTTATTTACGCTCCGGCTTTCTATGCAAAGACGGATGAACTCATTGCTCTTGCAAAAGTCGCATCAGAAAATGGGGGAACGTACATATCACACATGAGGAGTGAGGGAAATCGGCTC
>DASRUF010000210.1:0-9544 GCA_035655575.1 Bacteroidota bacterium
TACAAAAACCTTCATCACCTCAAGGAGCGCATCTTCCAGAGCATGTTGAACCATGAATTGTTTAGCGTGAGTAACGTACTCCTGAACTTTCATTGATCGTGCCTGTTTTCGTCCTTCTTCCTGCGCAATGCGGAGTGCGGTCTCTTCTTCTTTTCTACTTCGATCTTCTTCAACACGTTTACGGAGTTCTTCTTCGAGTTTTTGGCGCGCTGATTCCTCAGCTTTCCGAAGGGCTTCTACTTCGAATTTTTTTCGTTCTTCTTCAAGAGCTTTCTTTCGGAGAACTTCTTCGTCTTTTCGCTTCCGTTCCTCTTGTTCGATGCGCTTACCAAGCTCATCGTCAAGTCGTCGTTTCTCCTCCTCGATTTTTTTCTGGACTAATTCTTCTTTAATGCGAATTTCTGCTTGAAGTTTTTTTCGTTCCTCATCAAATTTTTGTCGAATTTCATCTTCGATTTTCCTCTTGAGTTCATCCTCCTTGGTTTTCGCTTCTACACCAATTCGCCGTTTCTCTTCTTCAAGCTTTCGAGAAAAATCTATCTCAGCCTTCTTTTTTAGTTCTTCTGTAAAACGGTTGTGTTCTTCCCGAGCGCGGAGTGTCTCTTCTTCAGCTCGACGTCGACTTTCTTCCAACTTTTTCTCAATTTCGACTTCTTTCTGTTGAAGTTCGATTTCTAATCTCCGACGTGCTTCCTCTTCCCGTTTGTGCATGATTTCCAGCTCAAGCGCTCTCCCGCGGAGTTCATCTTCGAGGTTTATGCGTTCCGTATCAACTGGTTTTTTCACCTCAACTTCTCGAGGTTTGACTTCCTTTTCCTTTGGTTGTTTTTCTTCTACTTTCTTTTTTTCTACGTCTTCTTTTTCTTTACTCACTACAGGAGGGGGTGGCGGGGGCGGAGGTAATGTAGCAGTTTCTGCTGGCTTCTTCTCTTTGGCAGTTTTTTCCTGAGCGGTAACGATATTTTCCTGGATTGCGAGAGCGTAGAAATTTCCTGGATCCATGGCTAAGCTCTTTTCAACTTCAGCCATCGCGCCAGCGAAATCACCCTCCTTCATCAATCGATTGGCAGTTTTTAAGTGTTCACTCGCTTTTTTCTTCCGCGGATCATCAGCCATGTGCAAATCAGCTTTCATCGAAGATGTGATTCGAGAGAAAAATCTCGTATTGCGCGATCATAATATTCTTAAGAATGAGAGAAAAAAGGAGTTTTTAGCAGTTTTATTCAATATAACTGAATTCCATTAAGAAAGTCAAACCTCCCACTGCAAAGGAAAAATGTTACTTGAGGGTGTCTTTTATCGCTGAGCGGAATTCAGGCAGATCGTATATGTTATAAAAATCGGCATTTGTTAGTTCATCGAAGTGATGATGAATCGCCACTGCTTCGCGAAGTGCATTCACAGCTTCATCTCTTTTCTTCTGCACTGCGTACATTTGAGCAACTTTGTATTGTAGTTCTGCTGTTTTGCCTTCCAACTCCAGGGCTTTTTTTGCAGATGATAGAGCCTCGGGATATTTTCCTTCCCGTGTATAGGTTAACGCCAGATACATCATAGCAGAGACATTTTTTGGTCTTATCCGAAGTTCTTCTCGTAAGAAATTTTCTAAGCTTACGAGCAACGATGACGCGTCGGATGATTTGCCTGTTGACTGTAAGTGCCTGACCCGGTGATAGAGTGTCACATAATCTTTTGGATTCGTTTTCAATCGTCGTTCAAAAGCAGCCATGATTCGACTATTCATCGACATGGAAAGCGCAGGGTCGAACAAAATGATCTCTGCAAAGGGACCAACAACGTACTCGGTTGAATCGGAAACCAATGACCGAACCATCTCATGATAATTCATGGCGCTGCGCGGGTCACCATTCAGTTGATGTGCATAGGCAAGGGTTGTTAAAATGTCGGTGTCTCGTGGATTCAACTCGTACGCACGTGATAAAGCTTCAAGAGCATCACTATATCTCCCCAATTGCATGAACAATTTTGCTTTATGGAAGTAAATCTCATTTCCTTGCGGTGAGAGTGAAAGCGCGGTATCAAATTTTTCCGATGCCAAACGATAATTCTTCTGTAGGGTAAGTATTCTTCCAAGAGCACAATAGCCCTCACTTAATGACCGATTTGTCGTGATGGCTTTTTCTGCTAGTAATTTTGCTCGATCTAAATAAACGTTACCGCTCAGCCATCCGTTCTCAATCTGAGATGCGGAGACCGATGCAGCCGCTGCCAATGCCTCGGCAAACTTATCATCCTTCTGATATGCTTGTTGAAAGAGAATGGAGGCGCTTTCCATGCTCTGAGGAGTATGCTCATAGAATTTTTCCATCCCCAACAGGTATAATCTATAACTTTCCCACTGTGTTCCACTTTTATGTAATTTTTGTGAGGGAGATACACTTTCAGATTGAATTCCTAACGAAGTTAGGACTTGGCGAGAAATTTCATCAGGAAGTTCCTCAATTCCTGCATCCTTTTTTTCGTACTCCCGCGTCCATGATACGTTACCCAGCGAATCAACAAGTTTCAACGTTATTCCTAACCCAGCGCTCGTACGAGAAATAGTTCCCTTAAGAATATGACTATATCCTAATCCGAATATTGATTGTGCAGGGTCAGGAACTCGTTCTGAAAGTCTATATACCGAGGAATATCCCAGTGCGATTTGTGGTTTAAGGTGCAGAAGGCGATCGGTGATTTCGGCAGAGAGAGAAACACCAATCATTTTTTCCTCCGATGTGTTTGTGGAACTTATTAGTGGAAGAACTGCGAGCTTAATGCTAACTTCTTGTGTTTTGGTAATGAAGTAGGCTGTAATGCCGATGATAAGTAATCCTGCAACAACACCAATGATTAATCCGGTCGGTAATGGTTTCTTCTCCCTCTTCTCCTTCTTTTCTTTCTTTGGCTCTTTTATGAATTGCGGGGTCAGTTGCTCTTTGGGCTTCGCTTTTTCCTCGATTGCTACTTCCTGTTGTTTATTCAACGCATCTTTGATTTTTTGCTCGAGCTCAAGCGCTTCGGGATTGATAGGATCGTTTACGAGGGCTTTTGCGATTTCGACTTGTGCGTTTTCGTAGTTGCCACTTGAGAAAAAGAATTCTGCGTTTGAGATGAGTGTTTGAATACGTTCTTGTCGTTCTTCTTCTCCACGGTTTCTGGCTAACTCTTGTAGTCGAATTTCCTCCTCTTCCCGTCGCCGTTCTTCTTCTTTCCTCTGACGCTCTTCTTCCTCCTTACGAAGAAGTTCTTCCCGATGCCGTTCCTCTTCTTCAATTCTCCTTCGTACTTCTTCCTCACGACGTCGCTGTTCTTCCTCCTGTCTACGTCGTGCTTCTTCCTCTTCGAGTATTCGACGTTGAAGCTCTTCTTCCCTGCGCTGTTCTTCTTCTTTTTTCTGTCGTTCTTCTTCGAGTCTTTGCTTGACTTCCTCCTCCCGTCTGAGAATTTCTCCTTCCTGTTTTTTTCGCTCTTCCTCGGCTTCTTTTAGCTGCTCTTTATAGATGTGGTCGTCCTTTTTACGTCTAAGATTAGCAAGGTCTTGTCCCCTTTTTTCGGTTTCCTCATCAAGCCGCTGCGCTTCCTCTTCAAATGCTCGTCGTTTCAGTTCTTCAGCTCTTCGCTGAATCTCTTCAAGACGTTTTTTATCATCTTCTTCGGACATTGGTATTTCCCTTTTCTTTTATCGAGTAACGAACCTGCAAAATATATTGAAATCCGCTTCTAATGTCAACAAGTGTGGATTATTGCTTGTCTCTGAAATTTAGATGATTATCACCGGCGTGCACAGTATTCAGGTTAATTTCTATGAAAAAAAGGAATTATAAAAATATGGACGCGAGGCTGTGAAAAGATATCGGTATCCTCCATAGCTTCCGTAGGTGCGAGATTAAAAATGTTTTAAAATGTATAAACCACCTTATCGTAAATCTCGGTGGTGGAAGAATTACTGTTCGGTCAGAGGAAGAATGATCTCAAAAAGATCTTCTTCGATTGTGGATTTTGGTTTTTCAACAATCCGACCGATCTCAAAACCTCGGTACTTCACGATTATTGTTGGAACAAGTACGATGGAATATTCTTGTGGAATACCGGGAGGGTAGTGCTTTGTTCGATCGACAGCGAACATCGAAATTCTCTCAGATGAGATGCCGATAGTGTCCACAATCTTGAAGAATTTGGGAACTTCCCTCTTGCTATCTGAACACCATGTTCCATAAATAAGGATAAGGTCTAGACTATCTTTGATAGCATGAATTTTGTCGATGAATTCCTGCTGAGGTTCATAGAGAGTATAGGCGGAGTCGAACCAAGGATAAGTTGAGGTTTGGAGAACAGAGCGCGGTGTCCATCCGATTTCCATGTGTTCATTCGGTCTCACGGCGACGATAGGCTTTGTGGATGAACACCCGATGAATAATGCGGGGAAAATGGTGAGACTCCACATGAGAATGTAAGTGCTTAAAGTCCGTTGACGCACGTGGACTTCAAATTGAAAATCTCGTATATTCATAGGGGAGAACCTTTCATTATTTAGAATAGTAATAAGAATCTTATGAAAAAACAATATCGCCCTAAGTATAATTCATTAGCCCCTAAAAAAAAGCCGAAGGGTCTCGCTCGCCGATACGACGTTGAGAAATTGGGTGCCATTGATACCAATGTTCTCGATACATTTTCTTACGAATATCCCGGGCGTGATGTTATTATTAATATCGATACAAATGAATTTACCGCGGTCTGTCCATATTCCGGATTACCCGATTTTGCGACTATCAAAATCAACTATATTCCCAGAAAGCAGTGTATCGAATTACGTTCGTTGAAATATTACCTACATTCATTCCGGAATGTGGGCATCTATCAGGAACATGCAGTTAACCGCATAATCAATGATCTCGTACGATGTTGTAAGCCAAAGTGGATTCAGGTAATAGCTGATTATAATATTCGAGGAGGTGTTCATACCGTGACGAGTGTTGAGTGGGGGAAGAGGCAGGGAAGAGTTCATAGTTAACTTTTCCCGTGTAATGCATTTCTGTCTGACTCCAAACGCATTCTCCAAAGATGGAAGAGTTCGTCCTCGAATCCTTTCAACGGAGCATGAAAGGGTTCAATTCGTAGCTCATCCTTATGTTTTTCTAAGTACTCCGATACCTCAGGATCATTTTTAATCGCGGAGGAGAATACAATATCAGCTTCCCTGGAAAGTTTTTCTAACCGCGCAGCAATATTTGTGGTAGCGCCGAACCAATCAAATTTTCCGTTGCTGTTAGTTGCAATTGCTGAACCCTGATGTAATCCAATTTTTAATCTAAGACTATCGTATTTACCATTATGAAGGCAGAATTCTCGCCACTTTCGCTGCATATCGATCGTACATTGAAGTCCATCAAGAGCATTGGAGAAGGATGCCATAATCGCATCGCCCATCGTTTTGACAACTCCACCACGATACATTGTTATTAATTCTCGAAGATAGCGAAAGTGGTTTTGAACGAAGCTAAATGCTTCAGTATCTCCGATCTCACGATAGAATGATGTTGAACCTGACAAATCGGTAAAGAGAATTGTAAGCGAGGATATCCCAATATGTTGCGTCGGGGATACTGCCTCACTTGGAAAGAGATCCCGAAAATCTTGTAATGAGATAACGAGTGCCGCAGTGGCGGCAAAGTTCCGCCAAGTTTCATCTTCAACGACAACAAGAGCCTCATCGGGTAACCGATTTTTGATTGTCAGCCGGATCGTATCTTTCAGTTGAGATTCTCGTGTTGCATCAACCGTTAAGCCTGAGGATTCGCAACGCAACATGATTGATGTTGTTCTGCCTACGGTCTCGTTTATGTTCACGTAACCGATTCCCGTCGTCTGGAAACATCGAAATCGAAGAGTGCCTGCTCTGAATAGCAAGTCCTCAGATTTATCATCGCCTGCAGCAAGACGTAATTGTGAAATAATCTGTGGCATATTTGCAGGACCGCCAATACAGTAGGTTTCATGACGCGCCAAGCGTATTGCCGGGTTAACGGAAAATCTGACTTCAACGGAGGAGGCAAGATCAGCATTAAAATAGATGTCGCAAGTCTCGCAATGGGCGTGGGTACGTAATTGTGCAAGAGTGAGCGATTCGTCTGATACGGCTCGACAATTTGGACATAATATCGTCCAATGCAAATCGACCACGCCAGTCTTAGTGGCAAACAAAAATAATTTCAAGGTGGTCATTCTATCGTCGTTCCAACGATCAGCAAGATCAAACGGTCGCATGGATACAACCTCAAGGTCTGACGCAGTCAAGATGTATCTCTCCAGATTTTTAATTAATGTTGTGGACTTCATATATTTTTGAAGCTCGGCAAGTCGAGTCTGGAGTTGTTTCTCGTTTACCGGGGATAGGGGATGGATTATCGGCTCATTTGATGCTTGAAGGTTCTGTGTTTGTTGTTCGAATAAGCGGGCGATCTGTATTACGTTTTTTGTCGTGATTTTCCAAAGTATCGTCTTACTGAGAATTATTCCGATGAAATTTCGGGGAAGTATTTTTGCAAATACTTCGAGTATTGTTCGATCATTATCCGGAGAAAGCCGGACACCGCTGGTAATTTCACGGATTGGACCTTTTTGAAATCGGCGAAGAACTTGATAGTAACGTTGTTCAATCCATTCATAGGGATATTCTTCATACTCAAGCGTTAACCCCATAAATCGAGTTGCTGCATGATAATATCCCTTTTTATTCTTGTCTGGATTTTTTGTGAAGTTAATTGCCGGTAGTCCTACTGCTCGGTCGAGTCGGTCTGTATCAGCAAGGAATTGCCATAGCTTTTCAGTAGTGACCCTGAGTTTTATTGTTGCAGAAAGATTAATTGGTTGCAGTGTCAAGGTTTTTAGGAGCTGAAGTTTACTGTCTTCCGTCCACCAGTACAAAATCAATCTGCCGCTCTTCGGGATCGACTCGAGCCACCTGGATGGTCACTCTATCCCCAAGGCGATATCTTTTTTTCGTATGACGACCGATGAGAGCATAGCGTTTTTCGTCGTGAACGTAATAGTCGTCTTCCATGTCTCGTACTCGCACCAAGCCCTCCACGAGCAGATCTGAAATTTCGACGAAAAGTCCAAAATTTGTCACCCCCGAAATAATCGCATGGAATTCATCGCCGAGATGGCGCTTCATGTATTCCACCTGCATGACTTTGATTGAGGCTCGTTCCGCTTCCAACGCTACTCGTTCCCGGTCGGATGATTGCTTGCAGATATCGGGTAACATACTCGAGAGTTGGTCTCGCCGTCGGTGTGTCATCTTGTTGGAGTATTCATATAATAGACGGTGAACGATCAAATCGGGATAGCGGCGAATGGGTGACGTAAAATGAGTATAATATTTAAATCCCAATCCAAAATGACCAATGTTGGTTTCTGAGTAGATTGCCTTAGCCATTGAACGGATGGCAACATCGTTGATAACATTTTCTTCCTCTTTTCCCTTTACATCGTTTAAAAGTTTTTGAAGAGCTCGAGAAGAAATACCCCCACTGGTATTCAATGAATAACCGAGATGCTCGACAAACGAAGCAAGATCACGAAGTTTTTCTGGATCTGGAACATCATGAATACGGTACACGAATGGCTTGATGGTTTCCTCTTTCCTGTGCTGCCCAATATGCTTTCCAACAACTTGATTGGCGAGGAGCATGAATTCCTCGATCAATCGATGTGCATCAAGCCGCTCTTTTTTAATGATCTGTGTCGGTTTCCCATCCTCGTCAATTCGAAACTTTGTTTCAACCGATTCAAAATCGATGCTACCTTCCTTCATTCGTTTTTTTAGAAGGGTTTGACTCAGCTGATGCATGGTCTTGATCGTTTCATCGTGATCACCCCTGCCCGTCTCGATGATATTTTGGACTTCCTCGTATGTGAATCGGCGTTTGCTGTTGATGATACTTTTTTTAATTTCATAATTCTTAACTATACCTCGCGGAGTAATAGTCATAAGAACAGAATAGGTCAAACGATCCTCGTTTGGCCTCAGACTGCACAGATTGTTTGAAAGCTTTTCAGGTAACATCGGGATGACCTTGTCAGCTAGGTAAATACTTGTTCCGCGTTTTAGCGCTTCAATATCCAACGCAGATTCTTGTGGTACATAAAAACTGACATCTGCAATGTGAACTCCGAGTGTGAAATTGTTGTCGGATGTTCTCTCAAGAGAAACAGCGTCGTCAAAATCTTTGGCATCCTCAGGATCGATTGTGAAGCACGTCAGGTTCCGGAGGTCGAGACGATTTTTGTGTTCTTCTTTTGGAATCGTTTCACTTGCATGTTCTGTCTCAGCGAGAACTTCTTTCGGGAAGCTCAGTGGAAGTTGGAATTCTCTTGCAATGCCAGTCATTTCAGCGCCGACCTCACCAGATTTTCCAATAACTTCGGTAATATGACCCTCAGGATTCAGATTTCGTGATTCCCATACATCGATGCAAGCCACAACTTTTTCACCTGGGCGAGCCCCTTTAGTTTTTCCTTTAGGAATGTATATATCCCGATAGAGCTTCGTATTGTCAGGAATGACGAAGAAGAAATTCTTACTCTTTTCAAAAACTCCGATAATTGGTCGATGACTTCGCTCAATAACCTCAATGATCTCACCCTCGAGAGTTTGATCGTTTCCTTTTGAAGTTGGCTGGTGAGCTGCTGAATGAGCGAACAAGGCGACATTCACTGTATCACCATTGAGCGCAGTTCCCAAGAAGCGCGGTGAAATTGTTACTGTTCCATCCATCGGCGGCAGGAGGCGGACAATTCCCAATCCTTGTCTTGTTAGAGTCAGAATTCCTCGTAGATGATGTGAAGGAGGAGGAAGAAACTTACCGTAGCGTTTGCGCTTATTGCGGCTGATAAGCTTTGACTGATAAAGCTCGTTCAGAAGCTGGTTGAGTAATTGCTGTTCGGTTTTATTTTTTATCGAAAGTCTACGCGCAAGCTCGCTCGGTTTAAATTGTTCACGAGGATGTTGAACAAAAAACTCAAGAACTTTCTCCTTCATCGATTGAAATTGATTATCGATCACAGGTTAAAAAGAAAATCGGTAAAACAAGCGTGCTGCGTTAGTAAGTTTCCTATCGTCTGCGTATTCTGCCTCAACTTTTCGTTCAAGTTCGAGGAAAAAATTTCTGATGGATTGTGCATTAAAAACTTCACCCAAGTTCAACTGATAGCTTACATTTGCGTTACTAATATTGTTAAGAATTTTTCCACCAAATCGCCAATAACCCTTAAATGCTTCACCGCTGAGGCGAAGATCTGCTGATTCCTGCAGACTGCCGCCACGATAGCTGATTTCTGCTGTTCGAATGTAGGGGAATTCCTGTTTCAAGAAATCGGTCAGGATTCCCGATAGAAGGTTGGACGTAACCCCCGAGACAACGGACGAACCTGTAGAAGTGCCAACACTTGTAGCCAGGTCGGCTTCGTTTTGTGATGTCAATTCATCACGAAACTTGCCTGTCAAGATAAATGAGATCACGTCGGATTGTACATC
>DASRUF010000211.1:0-5310 GCA_035655575.1 Bacteroidota bacterium
AATACCGATCGATGGATACGCCCCTGCTTGGTATGTTGATAACGAATGCGGAGTCGCAAATTGGCGTCATGCTGATACAATCCACGTTTCGGGTGATATCATTGGCATCGATGTTTGTGTAGTTCCAATTTCAGGTTCGGGTTTTTCGAGTATTAGTGGTCAAATTCTTGGTGGATCAAATCTCCTCACGACAACACCAATACAGGGTGTGACAGTTTATGCAATCTCATCTTCAACAAATGAAGTTGTCGGATACGACATCACCGAGGATGATGGTGTTTACGCAATTGATAACCTCCCTGCGGGTTCGTATACCATTGAAGTTGATAAAGAGGGGTATTCTGCTACAAGTCCTCTTTCGATTACTGTAGATGAGAGTAATAATTTTGAGATGACTGACGCAGTCATCAATGTTACCTCCGACCCACCTGTATCTGTAGCAGATATTTCAACAGTGGTTCCATTAGATTATCGATTGTATCAGAATTATCCCAATCCATTCAATCCAACAACTGAGATTCGGATCGATATTCCAAAGACCAGTTCTGTATCATTGAAAATATATAACATCGCCGGCCAGGAAGTTACTACCTTGGTAAATGGTGTACTCCTGGGAGGTGTTTATAAATTCACAATGGAGGGTCTTAATTCTAGAGGCGAACCTCTAAGTAGCGGGATTTATTTTGTTAAATTCGAGGGGATATCCCAAGATGGGGATAAGCAGGCATTCATTCAAACCAGAAAAATTATGTTGATAAGGTAAAGGATGTCGGAATATTTTACTTTACATCAAGTATATTTTTCTTGTAAGGACCGAAGATGACCTTTATTTAATTGTTAATAATGGAAAAAATGATTGAATAGGTATATTTATTATATTTTCACAGGTTGGCATAATGGTTGCAGTATCTATAGCATCGAAAATTAAAGTATCTATTAAATCACATTCTATAACAATTTAAAGGAGATTTTTTATGGGTCAACAGCAACTTCTACTCATCATCCTCGGCGTTATCATTGTTGGTATCGCAGTGGCTATTGGAATTTCATTATTCCAGACCAACAAAGAGGAATCTGATAAAGATCAATGCGTCCAGGATATTAACTCTATCTTGCAGAATGCATATCAATTTCGAATCAAACCATCGAGTTTAGGTGGTGGGAATAATTCGTATACTGGTTATGCAATTCCTGCAAAAATGGTAAGTAATGTCAATTTGGACGTGGCGTTAGCGTATGCTTTAGATGGCACTCCCGATGCAACGAGCTGTAAAGTAAAAGCAGCTAGTGCAACGGTTGCAACTTATTTGAACGGTATAGGCGGATCAATTAGTGCGGCCGGTGTAGTTACAATAACTGGACGATAGTCCATCTCGATATCTAGAAACCACCCAGACTTTGCTTGTAACAAAGTCTGGGTTTTTTTATATTCATTATAATGATTGTTAACAATCTCTAATGCAGTGAAGAAGGTCTTTTCATGGGACAACAGCAACTCTTACTTGTACTGATTGGTACAATTGTCGTCGGTATAGCAGTGGCGATCGGCATAGATTTGTTCGATACTTATTTGGAAGGCGCCAATCGGGATGCAGTCGTTGGGGATCTTCAGAATCTTAGCGGCTTTGCTTTGAATTACTATCACAGATCAAAGTATATGGGAGGAGGAGGAGGTTCGTTCGATGGCATAAAGTTGTCAAGTCTTACATCTCAACCACAAAATGATAATGGATATTATCTCCTTGTTGATATTCAGTCCCAACAGATAATCATCTATGGTGTCGGTAGACCCATCTCAGCATCCGATTCAGCTAGAGCAAAATCTGTGGTAACGAAGGATGGTATCGCCATCAGTCAAATGAATTAGTACCAGTTAACCGGTGTGATGATGACGGCATGTAAGCCTATCTTGTTAATCAGAACAACTATTGAATTCACCTTTGGTAAAAGGGGACATGGGGGATTTTGTACTAAGTTAATAATACTGCAAATTCGCTATTAATTTCATTGATTCGGGCGGCGGCTATCTTCGATGCATTAGTTATATAAATTTCTTGCTCCCTAAAGGTGCAGACGAAAACCCTCATCCCCACTTAGCGATGTTGTCCAATAAGTACCGTCATGCCGTCCCGCAAGCGGGACTGTTCGGCATCTTGATTTTGAGCGGGAATACGAGAGTAGACCCTGAACAAAGGCGTTTCAGGGTGACGTTTCCTTCTTTTTGGACAGCCTCATTTAGAGGGGTTGAGGTAAAGAGGGCGACCAATCCGCCATGTCTCTATGGCTCAAAAACAGATATATCGATTCCACTCATTTGCATTTTAACTATCCACTGTCTAAATTTACAGATCACAGTACATTTAAACTCTAACACATAAAGGGGTGCACAATGGCAGAATTTCGTGTTGAAGGTATTTCCTCTGCGGGAAAAACCATTCAGGGTGTAATTGAAGCAGATAATTCAAAATCAGCAAAACAAAAAGCTCAATTGATGGCAACCCAAAGGAAATTCAAACTATTAAGAGTCCTTCCTCGAGCAACCTTCCTCTATAAAGTCCAGAGGGGCAGCGAAAAACCCATCAGTGGTGAACAGAAAGCGTTTACCAAAGAAGAAGTTCAGGAAGCATTGACGAAGATGGGATTTCGCGTCGTTAGTGTCAATAAGAAATTCCTCGACATCAAGATGAAACCGCCCATGATGGAGGTTGTGACTTTTGTAAGAGTGAGTGCTGACTTAATACGACAAAAACTTCCCTACAATGAAATCCTCCAGTTGATGGTGAATGACATACAGAATAAGACACTTCAAGACGCTGTCAGAGAAATTAATAATGAGCTAAAGCAAGGAAAAGATAGCGAGAAGGTGTTTGTGAAGCAGGAGAATGTTTTTGGCAAATTCACGGCGCACATGTTAGGGCTTGCTTCAAAAAGTGGCAACATGGCAGAGATCTATGATAGTACAGCGAAGTTTCTCGAACGAACTGCGGAGTTCAAGAAAAATCTGAAAAGCGCTCTCATCATGCCCGTTGTTACATTGGTCTGTCTTGCTGGAGCTGTGCTCTATTACGTCGCATCGATTTTCCCGTCGATGTCAGAGGTCTTTCTGAGGTTAATGCCAAAAGACAAATTTACACAGTACTTTCCGATGACTGCCGGAACACTCGTCTTGAGCGAATTTGTTCAAAATAATTGGCTCTTGTTACTCTTAGGCACTGTCATTCCGATAGTTCTTGCCGTACGATTTTTTTCGACTGAGCGCGGGCGATTCATATTAGATAAGTATGTTTGGAAAATACCTGTTATCGGATCACTTCTCCATAAGATGAGTATTGAAATATTTTGCCGGGTTTTCTATGCATTATATAGTGGTGCCGGTGAAAATATTGACGTCATCAAGATGTCAGCAGAGGCGTGTGGTAACAAATATATGGAACATCAGATAAAAACTGTCTCGCTTCCAATGATGGTTGAAAAAGGAGCAGGTCTCACAGAAGCATTTGAGGCATCCGGTGTATTCACGAAGACTGCGATCTCCCGACTTCATTCTGGCGCTGAAACTGGAACAGTCAAACATACCGCACTCCAGCTTGCCGAGTATTATGAAAAAGAAACGTCGTATAAAATGCGAAATGCGATTGATTTTATTCAGGTGTGGATCAGTTTAGTGATCATGGTTGTTTTAACGGGATTAACTGTTGTGTCATCTGAAACCGCGGGATTCCGACCGAGCATGATCGGTCGATAGAAGGGGAAAATGTAATGGTTAATAATTTGGATGAGAACTTGAAAATATTCTTCGGAGATTGATCATATGGCAGATGTCGATATAACTGATAAGATCGGTTACACACTGTTGAAGAAAGGGATCATAGACTATGAAACCCTTGAAAAATCGTTGAATGTCAGAGAGGGAGAAGATAAGAAGACTCGACGGAACCTTGGTCAAATCCTTGTTCACGATTTTAATGTTGAACATGATCTGGTTTTTCGAGAAGTAGCGAACCTCTACGCCTTTCGAGAAATTTACTTAAATGATGAGGCGATTGAAAAGCAGCGGGTTGATTTTATCAAGAAACTTGTTGATACGGTCCCCGAATCGGCGCGTGACTTATTGATTCAATCGAGGATGTTACCATTACGGTTTGATGAAAAACAGGGAGATAAACTGATCATTATCGCTGCCGATCCAACCGATCGGAATATTCCTGTCGTAGCGAGAAATTTTGGTGTAAAAAAATACGAGGTTTGTTATTGTAGACTAAAAGATTTACAGGGCCTGTTGGAGCAAGTTGTGCCACCCGAAAATGAATTTCTCAGGCTTCTTGCCAAC
Source organism: Bacteroidota bacterium (assembly GCA_035655575.1). Classification (GTDB taxonomy): domain Bacteria; phylum Bacteroidota; class Ignavibacteria; order UBA10030; family SZUA-254; genus DASRUF01. Next base: position 4,331 of record DASRUF010000211.1, read on the forward strand.
ACTGAAGTTGGTATTAGTGGAACGGGGGAAGAGGAAGCTGAAATTGATGAGGAAACTCTTGAGGCGGAGATTAGCAAAAGTGCCTTAGTGAATTTAGTTGAAGGAGCGTTGCTTGAAGCAGTACGACAAGATGCCAGCGATATTCATATCGTAGGAAGAGAAGGTAATCGAACCGATTTTCTCTTCCGACTCGATGGTGACTTGAAGCTTTGGCATGCTCAGGAAAAAACAATGCCCGAAGCGATTGCAGCAGTGGTGAAGGATCGGTCGAAAAATGTGGATCGATTCGAACGAGAAATGTCGCAAGATGGATTTATCCAGCGAGTTATTGACGGACATAATATCAGGTTTCGTGTCTCTATCATGCCCATTGTGGGATCGGAATTCAAATATAAATTTGAGAGTGTTGTCATCCGCGTCCTTGATGATCGAAAAGTTATAACGGATCTGAATAAATTAGGATTGCAAGGACCAGCAAAGGATTTCTTCTATAAAGCGATACAAAAGCCCCAAGGGATTGTCATCCTCACCGGTCCTACAGGGAGTGGTAAGAGTACGACACTCATAGCGGCATTGTATCAAGTCATCAATCCCACAGTAAATGTACTAACGGTCGAGGAACCAGTCGAATATATCATCAAAGGAGCAAGACAACTCAAGATTGGTCCAAAAATGAATTTTGAACAAGCCATTCGAGGTATTCTACGCCACGACCCCGATATTGTTCTTGTCGGTGAGATGCGTGATAAAGCGACGGCAGAAATCGCCATTAAACTTGCGAACACTGGACATTTGACATTCTCAACGCTCCATACAAACGATGCACCAAGTGCTGTTGCACGTCTCTTTAAAATGGGAATCGAGCCATTCCTTATTGCCTATGCGATAAATATTGTTGTCGCGCAACGCCTCATCCGAACGTTGTGTAAGCTTTGTAAGAAGCCGATGAAGCTCAATGAGAAGGAAACAGAAGCTTATCT
>DASRUF010000212.1:0-8342 GCA_035655575.1 Bacteroidota bacterium
AGCTTAGTGGAGACAAAACTTCAGCGTGAAAACACTCTATGAAAGTATCTCAAGTCGGCGCATCGGAAAGAATCTATGCTTCGATCAAAATTTTCTCTTTCCGTGGAGCTGACTTCCCATTGCCATTTCGATTCTTGCGAAGAAAGGGTTTCTCCACTGGCGGAAAATGATCGGCTGGTTCCTCCTCAACATCTGGATAGGTGAAAATTTCATATTTATAATTACGCAAGATAATATTTTTCCCAGCTCTTCCGAGCACGTATTGCGGGAGTAATGGAATTTTTCCGCCGCCGCCGGGCGCATCAATAACATACGTGGGCACGGCAAGACCCGATGTATGTCCTCGCAGTTTATCCATAATTTCTAACCCTTTGCTCACGGGCGTGCGGAAATAATCTGTACCTTTTGTGATATCGGCTTGATAGAGATAATATGGGCGCACCCGCATCGCAAGAAGCTTGCGCATTAACTCGAGCATGACATCAGGATTATCGTTAACGCCCTTCATCAACACCGCTTGATTACCTACAGGACAACCCGCATCGGCAAGCATCTCACATGCACGCTTTGCTTCAGAGGTACATTCCCACGGATGATTAAAATGGGTATTCACATATATTGGATGATACTTTCGAATCATCTTGCATAATTTGGGTGTGATACGCTGTGGAAGTACACACGGCATCTTCGTTCCGAGTCGGATGACCTCGATATGAGGGATCTCCCGCAGTCCTTTTAAAATGCGCTCGAGTAAAAAGTCTGTCAACATGAGCGGATCCCCCCCCGAGAGTATAACATCACGTATCTGTTTCGTCCGAGCGATGTAATCGATACCGCCCTGAATATATTTCATATTAATTTTTGTCGAATCGCCAACTTTCCGCTTTCGAGTGCAGAACCTGCAATACATTGAACACTGGCTCGTTGTTAAGAATAGCACTCGATCGGGATAACGATGGACAATACTCGGAACTGGACTATGTGAATCTTCATCGAGAGGATCGATTGGCAAACCATCCTCATCCAATTCTTTTTCATCGGGGATACATTGGAGCCAGATGGGATCACCCTCATGGCGAATCAAACTAAGATAGTAGGGATTGATTCTTGTGTGGAAGAATTTATTAAGCTTCTCCGCTAATTCTTTTTTAAAACCAAATCTATCGACAAGATCATTCGCGTTATCAACGCTCTGCCGCAACATCTCCTGCCATAATTCCATATATCTTACTTTCCTCTCGTTTGTGAAAAATATTTTCCGTAGATGACCAAATCATCAGTGACTCGATAGTAATCTTTTATTCGAGCAAGCTCACCGTAGTTGTTCTTTTTATAAAACGACCTTGTTTTTTCATACTTTGATTGTGAAGAGGTTTCGACAATTAAAAGTCTCCCGTTTCTCGAAATCACAAATTCTTCAGCGAACTGGAGTAATTGATTGCCGATTCCACGTCTTTGATATGGCTGTTGGACTGCAATCCAATAGAGATCGTAGGTTCCATCGGTAATCGGTGTTGGTCCCAAGCATAAAAAACCGATTACATCATCGTTTTCATCCACTGCAGTAAAGGGATGGTAATCATCTTGATGAGGCTCATGGAGGGAAGAATCGATTATCTCCATCGCAATATCGATTTCTTCATGAGTGAAGAGGTCAGTTCCTTCCAGCATTTGATGTATAGGCTTTTTATCGTTCGCCTTTAGCTTTCTAATTGTTATCAGGGAACTCGTTCCATTGCGCATTCGACAATTTTTCCAATCAATTCCTCGAACGTGAATCCATACTTCCTTGCAGAACAGGCATACCCTGCATTGTCAGATATATCAGGGTTCGGATTTACTTCAAGAAGATACGGTTGGTGATCTTTGCTTAATCGAAAATCCACTCGTGCATAATCCCGACACCCTATAATACGGTAAGCTTCGAGTGCCATCTCTTTGATTCGTACCTCTAAACCCGCCGGTAAACATGCCGGACAAACACCTTTGGTATTCGTATATTCATCACTGCCTTTCATCCATTTCGCATTATAGGACACAATTCGGGGATATTCGCTTGGGAGAGTTGACATGTCAATTTCCGAGATCGGAAACACGATCGGTCTCCGATTTCCTAAGAGAGCAACGTTTAATTCTCTGCCATCGATGTACTCTTCAATGAGCGCAGGTTGATCAAATTGTTCGAAGATATACCGAATACGTTTCCGTAATTCAGCCATATTCGAAACGACAGAACTTGATTCGATACCGATGCTGGCATCCTCACGGCTTGGTTTGACGATCAGCGGGAACTCAAGGTGATCAGAGAGAGAAATTCGGATTGGACTTTTTATGAGCTGATATTTGGGTGTGGGGAGCCCATGAAAGGAAAGGATTTCTTTGACTCGAACTTTATTCAGTGCTGTACCGAGTGTTAATGGATCCGCCCCAGTATATGGAATTCCTAACAATTCATAAATACTTGCCGCATGCATTTCATGGACAGATTCATTGTTAATGCTTTCGCAAAGGTTATATACTAAATCCGGTTCTTCATCTTTGAGAAACTTAACAAATTTTGAAATATCGCCATCGACATTATATATAACAGTTTTATAACCAAGAGCCCGAAGCGCTCGAGCGATATCTTCTTTTTCCTCCAGAACACCAACTTCAGAAAGATCGGTAAGAACATCTCCTTCCGCTTGAGTAAATGTTCCGTCATCTCGTAATACGCCAGCTTCAGAGATGTACTTCCTTCCTGATTTTGTATGAATGGTCGGCTCATTATACACAATTGCAACATAGGGTTTTGCCCTCATGACTCCTCCTTAACGAGTTGATAATTGGACTGTCGCTGTTCTGCAATACCATGGCGCTTCATAGCAATACCAAGAACGGTTTGAATCAGTTCATTATAACTTATCCCAGCAGCGCGTGCTGCTTTCGGAAAGCAAGAATTCGCTTTTGGATCCGGGATGATTCCCGGTAGCGGGTTTAATTCAAGAATATTGGGAATGCCTTGAGAATCAAGTCGGACATCGATCCGACACCAATCCCGACAACGAAGTATTCTGTATGCTCGCCGACAAACTGTTTCAATGTCATCTCGAAGCCGTTGCGAGATGTCAGCAGGACATTCAAAAATGTCTAAGGGCGCTTCGGGTCGGTCCCATATCCATTTTGCCTCGTACGAGTAGATGGGGTTAACATTCTGGGGGAGTATCTCAAACTTTATTTCAACGATTGGTAAAATTCTGACGTCATCACCATTACCAAGCATCGCAACGGTGAATTCCCTCCCATCAAGGTACGTTTCGATCAATGCTGGCTCCTCATAACGCTTCAGGATGACTGAGATCTCACGCCGAAGATCACTCTGATTTTTCACCAATGATGAATTGGTTATGCCCTTACTCGATCCCTCATGGAGCGGTTTGACGATACAGGGCATCTCTGGGATAAAGCGCTCAAGGTCTGAAAGCTCTGAAACCACCCAAAATTTTGGGGTTGGGATGTGATGAAACGCAAGAATTTCTTTTGCACGAGATTTATCAAGACAAATAGCGAGAGTTAACGGATCGGAACCCACATAGGGTATTTTTAGCATATCCAACATTGCAGGAATTTGTGCTTCTCGTGAGACTCCATATAATCCTTCGGAAATGTTAAACACGAAATCAGGTCGCTCGGTAAGCAGCTTGGTATACGCTTGTTCGTCGGCTTCAATAAGACTAACCTCATGTATTTCGGAAAGCGCAGCATAGATCGCATCGATCGTTTCGAATGAATCCCATTCTGCAAAAAGATCTGAGGAGTGATGTTGCGTTGTGAGGAGACGATTTGGTATGGTATTAATGTTGAGTTCACTTGAACTCAAACTCGGAGGCTCAGTTGATTCCTCTGGCAGTGATTGCTCGCCGGGATGATCTTCTTTAACATTGTAAACTAGCGCCACTTGTAACGGACTAGTGTACGCAGGAAATTTTATCAAGTAGCTCGTTTGTCCCTTTCAATTCGTTTCACAAAATTTTTTCTCCGATGAAAAATGTCCTACACGACAACATCGACATGTGTAATATAATCATTTTAAACAATTTGTCAAGCAAAAAATGAATGGGAATGGGAAAAAATAAACATTTTTCTCAAAGAGCCCTTGATGTTCCGCCATCGTTGATGACCTTGCCAAGCATTCAACCGACTTGAACAAGGATAAGTGCATCCTTCATCTTCTCATAAAAATTTTTTCTAAGTGGCTGATGTTCAGACATTCGAAGATGCGGATCTTTCTCGATAAGATTCCTTGCTTCGTGTCGAGCAAGTGATAATAGATCACCATCCGTCACCAAGTTGGCAAGTTGAAGCTGTGGAAGACCGCTCTGGCGCGTACCGAAGAAATCACCCGGGCCCCTCAATTCTAAGTCAATTTCAGCAATTTTAAACCCATCCGTCGTCTCCATCATTGTTTTGATTCGACGTTCAACTCTCTGTTGTTCTTCTAATTCGTTACCGAATTCTAACCACGTGGAGTGTGACCTCAGAGTTTTAGACAACCAATCCGGGGCAACCAGAATGCAATATGATTGGTCTGATCCCCTACCGACACGACCCCGTAATTGGTGAAGCTGAGATAACCCATACCGTTCGGCATGTTCGATAACCATGACAGTCGCATTAGGAACGTCAATTCCCACTTCAATGACCGTGGTTGCAACAAGGATGTCAATCTCTCGCTTCTCGAACCCCTCCATGATACGATCTTTTTCATTGGAGCCCATCCGACCATGTATCAAACCTATTTTGAGATCAGGAAAAATATCGGTTTTCAAGATATTAAAACTCTCGGTTGCTGCTTTCAAGTCAATCTTTTCTGATTCCTCAACTAGAGGATACACAATGTATGCTTGCCTGCCCTTGTCTATTTCTGCTCTGAGGAATCTGTACACTGATGACCGCTGCGATTCAGCCTTGACAATTGTCTTAATGGATTTCCGATTCGATGGCATTTCGTCAATTATTGAAACATCAAGATCACCATAGAGAGTCATTGAGAGGGTACGAGGAATCGGGGTTGCCGTCATCACTAAAACATCAGGGTGAATGTGATTCCGCTGCGAGCGAACACCTTTTTCCTTCAAGGCAACCCGTTGAATAACACCAAAGCGATGTTGTTCATCAATGACAGCAATCCCAAGCTTATAAAATTCGACACTTTCCTGTATCAGCGCGTGTGTTCCAACAATGAGTTGAGCAGAACCACGCCGCACTTCCTGAAGAATATCTTCTCTTTCCCCGGCACGTTGTCCACCCACTAATAAACGTGTATTTATCGATAATGGATTTAGGATACTTGTCAGTCTCGCATAATGTTGTTCAGCGAGTATTTCAGTGGGTGCCATGAAAGCCGCCTGATATCCATTATCGACGGCGATAAGCATGGCGATAAGAGCCACTACTGTTTTCCCACTACCAACATCACCCTGCAGCAAGCGATTCATGGGTTTGTTCACTCTCATGTCTTCTGCAATTTCCTTGACCACTTTAATTTGCGCTCGCGTTAATGTAAACGGAAGTGAATCAACAAGTCTACGAGCCAACTTACTTTCCACTTCAAAAGCGATACCTGGGGACTCAACTTTCACGCTTTTTCTACGCAATGCCAACAAAAGTTGCAGAGAAAACAATTCATCATACTTTAGACGTCGCCGGGCAGCATCAAGCATTGAGGAGGATTGCGGGAAGTGAATATTTGAAAGTGCCTGTGGAAGAGGTAAAAAATTATTTCTTGTTTGTATATCTTTTGGCAAGAATTCTTCAACTGCATCGATGAATTCATCGACAACATGTCTCATCACGCGACGGAACCCTTTGACGTGCAATTTTACATCACGTAATTCTTCTGATGATGAATATTTGGGAACAAGACCTTTTGTATGAAGGAAGCCTCCTGTTGAGTCATTTTGATCCTCGCCATCAGATATTCGATCAATTGAGGGATGAACCATCTGAGGACGACTCCGAAAGTCAGTTATCTTTCCCGATGCTGCAATCGTTTCACCAATAACGAAAGCATTTTTGAAATACTGAATACCCTTGAAGAACACAAGCTGGATCGTTCCGGAATCATCTCCGAGTACAATGACAAATCTCTGTCTGGGAGATCGTCCAAGAAAATCGAAACTTCGGACTGTGCCAATGATAGTTACCCATTCACCGGAATTCATGAGACCGCGAAGATTTCCGATCGTTTCGATCTTACTAAGATCGAGGTAACTGTAGGGGAAATAATAAAGAAGATCACGGACGGTACTGATACCATTAGCCATAAGAGCGGCTGCCCGTTTAGGTCCGATTCCTTTCACATATCGGACTGAGGTGGCGAGGTTCTTGTTATTGTGCATCTCACGTTAACGGAAGGTAAATTTTTAGTGAATCGGAAGGGGTTCTTTTCTCACATTAACAATGTATCTGAGAAATCCCCAATCTGTGAAAACTTACTGCTGAGTACAAATACTCATTATGTTAAATTTCTCCTTTTGCATCCCGTGTCATCAAATCAGATGTTGCCATTATTGGGTCTTTATTTTCGAACAAAACCCGATAGACCTCGTTGACAATGGGAAGCTCAATGTTGTACTTCCTCCCGAGGTCATGGACAGACCGAGTAGTCGCGACGCCTTCCGCGACCATCATCATTTCAGCAAGAACGTCTTTTAATTTCCTTCCCCTGCCAATTTCTTCCCCGACATGACGATTGCGGCTATGTTTACTCATGCAAGTAACTATCAAATCACCTATTCCTGAAAGACCTGCAAACGTGCGTTGCTGTGCACCCATAGGCTGACCCAAACGCGATAATTCTGCTGTAGCGCGAGTCATGATTGCTGCTTTAGTATTATCCCCAAAACCAGCTCCGTCGGCGATCCCGGCACCAATGGCAATAACATTTTTTATCGAACCAGCTAATTCAACACCCCGAATATCATCACTCGAATACACACGAAAGTATTGAGCCATAAATATTTTTTGAACAAATTTTGCCGTATCGAGATTATGAGATGCTACGACAACTGCAGTGGGAATTTTTCGACTTACCTCTTCCGCAAAACTTGGCCCGGAGAGCGTTGCGATCTTCTCCTTCTTCGTCGTTGATAAAACATCGAGTAATACTTCTGACATCGTCATCAAGGAATTATTTTCAATTCCTTTTGCAACATTGACAAAGATAGTATTACTAAAATTATTTACCTTGATTCGTTCTATGGTTGATCGTAAAAATTGTGCGGGGACTGCGGCAACAACAACATCGGGATTCGTATCAATGGCATAGGTAACATCGTGCGTGATTTCAATTTTTTCAGGGATGGTAATACCTGGCAACAAATCTCGGTTTTCCCGATGCTCTAATAATGCCTCCGCGTGATCTTCACGGTGTGACCAAAGAATAACCTGATGGGCATTGTTACTTAAGAGAATTGCTAATGTTGTTCCCCAACTACCTGCGCCTAAGACGACAATGCGCATGGGGTATTAATGGTCTTTCAATGAAAATCCTGTGTCAGATTTTATGCGAGTATTTTTTGAAAAGTTGAGAGGACGTGAGCCGATGTTCTGTACCTGCTATCAATCGTTTTATATTCTCACGATGAGTATAGAGTAATAATATAGTTATACCAATACTAAAGAAGATGAGTGTGTGATAACCCTGAAGCTCAGCATGGAAGATGTTATGACGATAAAACATTGTCACTGGAAGAGCAACAGCGGCACTGATTGAGCTGAGAGATACATAACGAAAAAGAACAAAGATGAGTGCAAAAATTACGATAGATACAAATAGTTCGATCGTTGCAAGACCAATAAGAACACCCCCGGCTGTTGCGATTCCTTTACCACCGCGAAATCCGCCAAAAGCGGTCCAGATATGTCCCAGAATAGCAGAAGTGCCAACAATCATCTGGATGATCGTTATATCTTCGAACGAAGTCGTGTTATTAAAGGGGAATGGACCACTGATTAATTTCGGTAACAGCATCGCCGCAATGTACCCCTTGAAAACATCAAGTGTTATGACAATTAATCCAGCCTTCCAACCGAGAATTCGCGCAACATTCGTTCCACCAGCATTACCACTTCCATGATCACGAATATCGATGCCATGCCTCAGTTTAGACAAAATAAGACTTGTCGGTATCGACCCAATCAGATAACCAACTGCAACAATTGTACTTAATTCAAACATAAGAGATTCCTATGATCTTTTTATTAGTAATAAGATAAAATAATATCAGAAATATGCAACCCCTCCCCCCAAAAAAGTCATTTTTTGCCGTTTTATTATGAGTTGGGCTAGTTCCATATCT
>DASRUF010000213.1:0-2984 GCA_035655575.1 Bacteroidota bacterium
GTTTCAGTAATGTACCCTTTACCATGGTAAACTTTTTCACTCTCACCGATGGCAACCATGGATTTTCGTTCGGTAATATTATTCACGACCGTCGTGATTTCTGGGAATTGTTTTATCAGCAGTTTTGTAAGATTATTCATAACTTCGGGTATATCAGACGTGGTAACAAGATTTACCATCACTTCACTCGTGCGTTTCCCTTCCCTGATCACGAGATGACGTAAATAACCTTCATGTGTCCTCGTCGAATAAACTTCCAACTCCCACACTCGGCAAACTTCACGAATAAAATTGACAACCGCCGAGCTCAACTCTGATTGTAACCAACATTCTTCAACGTTCATGACCTTGTCATAGCGATTCGGTACATGGAGACCCAACGCTATTTCTTTTTTCATCTCAATCCCCTGTAGCATTTCATCATCCGTCAACCAGCGATGATTAGAAAAAGTAAACTCCATCTTGTTTCGATAATAGTACGAATTTTCACAACCGATGATGGGTAAAACATCGACATGATCAAATTTCCCTATCCGGGAGAAAGTATCAATAACCATTTGTCGCTTGAATCTTAATTGAGCATCGTAGGATAAATTTTGCCATCGACAACCACCGCAAATACCGAAGTGTTTGCATTGCGGTTGAGTGCGGTGTATTGATGGGGTAAGGATCTCAACGGCTTTTGCTTCGGTAAAATTCTTTTTTACTTTTTTTATAATTGCCCTGACTGTGTCGCCGGGTACAGCGTTATCGACAAAGCACACGATCCCGTCCCTTCGTGCGACTGCTCTTCCATCGCCCGATAGACTGTCAATGGTTAACGATATTTCCTCTCCTTTTTTCATTCTGAAATATACAGAAAAAGATTATTCAAAAATCGGGACTTTTCGGTCGAAGACTTCACTCGTCCAGGATCTATACCCAAACTGTCCGTTATAAATGCAGAGTCAGGGCATTTGCATGACGCAGCGGGTGGTATTCTCGGACACTCTCATGAATTCTAATAATGTGGAAAAAAGTTTTGGAGGGTGGCAGGAAGAAAATTACGATGAAGTTATTTGAATTGACCTGTGTAAGAGATTTTTAAGACTGAGGCGCTGTCATCTATCGCCATTTTGACGGTTCCGTATCCCTTTGAAGAAACTCCCTCAATGGTAAGTGCGCCGCGTTTTTGTTTATTTTTCCTTGATCTACTCGCGTTCACAACGAGACTATATGTGCCATGAATATTCGAAGCGTATCCTGTTGGAATTTGATAACCCTCAAACGATCCATCTCCGCCACCCAAAATCAATGGACGCATCGCGTACGTAAAGGCATGGGTGGCAATAGTATTTAAATGTTCAATGATACCATCTTTGTTCGATGAAATTAATTGAGCATTAAAGAATGCAATGCCTATCGCAATGGCAATCGCTACAATGATCACACCAAGGATAATTAATAAAAGCTGCTGCTGTCCCATTGAATTTCCATCTTATTATTCTCATCATTCGATGTCTCAGCTCACCTGTCTCAAGAAGATATCAGGTGTTCCATTATTTCCGTTAGATTTTTCATTAGTCATTCGACCAATATTTTGATCGTCAGTTAAATAATATAAAAGCATATTGATAAAAGCAAACATTTCATACGATCCTCTTTTTCTACAAAAAAATAACCCACGACTCGCATCGTGGGTCTTTACTAAACTTCTTCTGGAATACCCTAAGTGCGACTCACTTTAGTGGTGACTCGCGCCTTTTTAATTTCTCATCTCAGCAATACAAGTTTCCTCGTTTGCGAAAATGTTGCGCTCGGATCAGTCGCATTTACAGCTTCTCCGCCGGAGGCGGATACGCCTATGGCGTAAAGTTGATAGAAATATAAACCCGAAGAGATACTGCCTGCATTCCACTCCACCGATTTATATCCTGCATCTTCTATCTCATCCACTAATGTCGTGACAACCTGCCCAAGCACATTGTAAACTCTTAACGTCACTTTACTGATTACTGGTAACTGATATCTGATTACTGTTAATGGATTGAACGGATTGGGATAGTTCTGTTCAAGTGTAAATTTTGTCGGTAAGAGATTGGAGCCCATCCGTTTCAACCTAATCACAACCTCATGTGCGCTTCCTATCAATTCATTCATCTGCACTTCAGGTGTTGAGAGTTCTGTTGATCCACTCCCTTTTACAGTTATTTCCCGCCCGCCCACAAGAAGAGATGTTTGCATTGCCGAAGATTTCAACTCCCATGTGATCTTGAGAGGATATTCCATTGTTCGGATCCGAATCGGTACTTCCTTTACGCCTTCACTCTCAAAGCTTTCAACCATACGACCACTGGTAAACCTCGCATCAAATTGTCCAACGGGCGGCTCAGGCGGTAACTCGTAATACTCAATAGTTTCCTTGCTAATTCTTTCTCCACAGTACAGTGTTTGTGCCCTACCTTTTGCATCTTTAATCGTCAGCCTATCCAGCCGATCTAAAGGGTGGTCACTACCAGATTCTTTTGTCAACGGTCTCGATATATTCATCACGATCTTCCCCTCCTGACTCATCTTCACCCAATACCCTTGCATTGGGAATAATGTATCAGCTTGAGAGTATCCACCGCTAAAACCGAAGAAGGGTGATGTTATGCTTGCTGGTGGAATCGCACTCACATCACTCGCTCTCATCGGATAACTCATTGCCCCTACCATGTTCCATTTGCCAGCCATATCCGTCGTATCCTCTAAAAGCTCTTTGCCGGATATCGATATCCCTTGTGAGGAAGGAAATTTTATCCAATATCCTACACAATGTTCCAATGTATCCATCGGAATATATCCTCCTTGGTATGCAAAAGAATTTGAAATTGCGCTCGGAAATAGTGTTCTTGTAGCGTAATTATTCACTCGAGCGGGAACAGAAATCAAATTCCATCCATCAATGACTGTACCCCAGAAAATGGATCGGACGAACGTCGCTAGAATTGTGTGATCGGCAG
>DASRUF010000214.1:0-7137 GCA_035655575.1 Bacteroidota bacterium
AGCCATTCGAGGTATTCTACGCCACGACCCCGATATTGTTCTTGTCGGTGAGATGCGCGATAAAGCGACAGCAGAAATCGCCATTAAACTCGCGAACACTGGACATTTGACATTCTCAACGCTCCATACAAACGATGCGCCAAGTGCGGTTGCGCGTCTCTTTAAGATGGGGATCGAGCCATTCCTCATTGCTTATGCGATAAATATCGTGGTAGCACAACGCCTCATCCGAACGTTGTGTAAGCTTTGTAAGAAGCCGATGAAGCTCAATGAGAAGGAAACAGAAGCTTATCTAAAATTCGGTTTTACTGAGGAGATGATCAAACGTGCTAATTTCTTTGAACCCGTTGGCTGTGATAAATGCGTTCAAGGGTGGAAAGGTCGAGCTGCAATACATGAAGCACTCTTTTTCACGAAGGAAATTAAACAACTTATCGTCGGTGCAGGGGCTGAAGTTAATGAAAATGCAATTCGTGAGCAAGCTATTAAAGATGGTATGTGGACGTTACGGCGTGCCGGTATGGAACGGATGATGGAGGGCACGACGACCTTTGAAGAAATTCTTGCCACCACGACCGAAGATTAGTTGGACCTTTATATGATGCCCCTCACAGGTGGTCTTGCGTATTTGATAAATCTGTCGTAGCTTGATGATAACAAAGGAAAACTTTTTATGAATACAGGACAGATGTTAACCGTTATCGGTGCGTTAGTGGTTCTTTCTATGGTTACACTGAACGTTAATAAAGTGCTCGTGGACAAGTCAACGACGATGTTGGATGCGGAAGCAGGTCTTAATGCCGTTTCTATTGCCCAGACGATGTTGGATGAGATTATGACGAAGGCATTTGATGCCGCGACAGTTACTCAAAAAGTCTATGATAATGAGATGTACAAACTAACTGCATCCGGCTCATTAGGTCGCAGTAGTCTAGAAGCCTCCAATGTCCCGCTCCCTGATCCCATGCCTGAAGGATTCAAGCAATATAAATCTGATAAATATTATAACGATGTGGATGATTATCATTTATATCGCCGCGTTTTTAGGTCGATAAGGTTGGGGGATTTCACTGTTAGAGATTCAGTATTGTATGTTCTTGAAACCAATCCCGATCAGAAATCATCAACACAGACGTTTATGAAAAAAGTTGTTGTTACGGTAAGCCATTATACGATGTCCTCTCCGCTTAAGCTTTCCGAAGTTGCTGTGTATCGTCGTTATTTCTAAATATCGAGAGGATGAAGTGTACAATCTAATTCGACCCTTATCGATTGATGCTCGGAGAATGAATCTATGGCAGTAATGTTAGACATCATCGGCGCAATAGTTTTGGTTGGAATGTTAATCGCAACAATCACTACTATTAATTCAACAATAACGTTGGAATCTGCCAATAGCGCCAGTGAATACTATATCCAATCTCAAATGAAGCAGCTTGCATGGTTATTCGAATGGGATCTTTACAAGATTGGCTATAATGTCACGAAACCAGCTCTCCTTCTCGCGGAGGTGGACCGTATCAGGTTTAAGGCAGACTTATGGAACGCAGGATCGAGTGATGTTCTCGAGTATAAACTCGGCGACCTCGCCACAGTATCACAAAACCCCCGTGATCGGGAATTACGACGTATTGAAAATTCTTCCAATATCTATATTAACCTGAGTGTGACGGGGTTCCGATTATCATATTATAACGCTCGTGATTCTTTATTAACGGCACCAGTTACCGGATCGATGCTCGATAGTGTTCGAGCCGTTAGGATATATTTAACACTGGAAAGCCCGGATCCCCTACAGAGTTTGGATCCCGTTGATACGACATACACCGGTGCTTACTACGAAAAACTTATCTATCCAAGAAATCTTCAATAGGGAGAATTAGTTATGGGTCGATTAGCAATGATCATCGTTATTGGTTTAGGGGTTACGGTTTCAATTATCAGTCTTAGTATTAATAAATCAAAAACTGGCGCCGTTGAAAATACTGCGGGGTTTGCGAAGTATTCTGCTGCAAGAAACATCGCTCATACCACTGTTAATATGGCCCTCCGCGCGATTGATCGCGGTGACACTGGGTTCGTTCGACCGTTGAGGCGGGGTGAATTGGTAGAGCGAAAATGGGAGCTCATGGGGGGGGGAAGTTATTTATCCATGCGGGCTAACGTCAGTAAAGATACGATCGATATGGTAGTGGAAGCATTTTATCTTGATACCACAAAAATTATGGATCTAAGGCTGCGCTCATATCCTAAGCCATTTCCCCAGGTAAATGCTGCCGTCGGATTGGCATCTGATAATATTACATTTCAGATGAACGGTAGTCCACACATCTACGGCGAGAACTTTGACATGGACGGAACACCGGGAAACTCCGCTTATGACACGATCGGAGTTGCAGTAAAGACAGTCGCCGAGAGTACGCAAGTAGCAGGGTACGGTTCAAAAATCTCAGGTGATCCACAACAAGTTATTATTGATCCGCCCGAAGATCCTGGACTATATGTTCAGGAGTATATCTCTGGCGCTGATTATGTTTTTGCGGATGGGAGTAACAATAGCGGTATCTATGGATCTGCCGATCAACCTGTCATTGGATATTGCAACGGAAGAGTTAAATTTGGCGGGGGAGGGAAATTTTATGGTGTCCTCATTGTTAATAAAAGTGTAGAGTTTGTCGGGACTTTCGACGTCTATGGACTTACTCTCTGTTATCAGGCGAATCCTGCCGATAGTATTGAGCTTACATCATCAACTGGTACTCCACAACTCTGGGGGGGAGTAATCATGAGCGGTGCAGGGGGAAGATTCATCATGAAAGGTACCAGCGATGTACGATATAGCGTAGAGGCATTAGAGATGGCAAAATATATCGGTAAAATGCAAGCCTATCAGGTTCTTCGCTGGTACGAGTGACATTCTATTCGTAATATGAATCGGCATTAATTCAAAGATGAGCATCGATGCCTCAACAGGTAGGGATTCTTTGACTAAGGCATCTTTTTTATAAACCCAAACTTAGAGGCGAGGTTTCAACTTTTTTTTAACAGCTATTGACAAGTATTTATCTTTTACCTATATTTACGCCGTATTTATGATGCCTTTATTGCTCATTATCACCTGCATTCCTAGCTTACATCAACGATCACTCTGATGGAAGAAGCACGAGCAATTTTAAAACAAATTGTCGCTAATATCCCCGAGACTGCCTATGGGGTTGAGAGGCAAATGCTCGTCGGGGATCTTGTCTCACGCCAATCTCAAGAGGAGAGGGTAATACTCAAACGAATGATGGATGGCTTCCTTCTTCGGATGAGTGAAATCTCTGCTTCTGATATTGACATGGGTGGATTTGGGTCACAAGGGAAGATCTGGTATCGAATCCACGGCTCAAAGAAAGCTGATCCGACAATCCCACCATTTACATTCGACGAAGGGAATGTGATTATCCAGGGTATCCTACTTGAACGCCAACGCCAGTTCCTCTACGAAAATCGAAATCTCGATTTTTCCTATACAATAATTAAAGAAGATAAAATGTATCGGTTTCGTGCTGACGCATATTTCGATCTTGACCAGATTGCGTTAAACATGCGTGCGATCAATGCGGTGGTACGACCTTATAAGAGCCTCGATCTTCATCCGAATGTCGCGAAAATCGTAAGCCTTGCACACACAAAGGAAGGGCTTATGCTTGTCACCGGAATAACAGGTTCTGGAAAAAGCTCGACCCTTGACAGCATTATCGATGCCAACAACCATTCGGTTGATGCACATATTGTGATAATTGCTTCTCCCATTGAATATGTTCATAAATCCGACCGCTGTATCGTTCGGCATCGTGAAATAGGTCGAGACACACTCTCCTTTAAGGAAGGCGCTATACAAGGACTTCGCCAAGACCCCGACATTATCGTGATTGGTGAGATGCGTGATCCCGATACAATTTTAACCGCCTTGGAAATTACAGATAGCGGTCATAAAGTGTTTTCGACATTGCATACTTCATCCGCTGTCGAAAGCATCGATCGTATCATTGGTGAAGTACCGCCTATTGAACAGGAACGCGTACGCAATCGATTGGCAGATGTTATTCGATGTGTGATGTCGCAAAAGTTAGTACCAAGTATGGATGGCAAACGTGTCTTAGCGAAGGAAATAATGATTGCTACGCCATCGGTCAAAGCAGCCATTAAAAATAATAATACGGGTGAAATATACCAGATGATGTCTGAGTCGGGTGAGCAGGGAATGATAACATTGGAGATGGATTTAAAACGACACTACATGGCGAAGAAAATATCATTGGAAACGGCGATGAATTATGCTAATAATAAACGTCGATTACAACAAATCCTGAATTTGGTACCTCAAGGTGATTAATGGCAGCACATTCATATATAGTGTAATCAAACTATGGCATCGTTAAGAGTAAGCAGAAATAGTGCGATCGGTCTGTTTGTTGATGGGCTCGATTTGAAACTTGCGAAGCTCTCCATTAAAAAAGGCAGTGTTGTTATCGATGAGCTTCATTCCGCGACCCTCGCAGCAAAGTTAGAAGAGCGACAAGTTGCTGAGGCTTCGGCGGAATCGTTCGGCGAATCGACGGAAGCTTTTGCATTACCTACGGGAGAATCAACTACTGAGGCATCAGGTGATAATAACAACGTGTTGCTTGGATTGCTTTCAAAGTATCAGGTAAACCAATATGTTTTAGGGTATGCAATTTCTGAACCCAGTGTTTACTATCATACGCTGGAGAATGATTTTGGGCTTAAAGGGAATAAACTAAAAAATCGTATACTCGATGAGCTGAAGACTGTGCGTGCTGTACAGCCTTCGCTCGACGCGATTGACTTTTTCTATTCTGTCGATAAGAATCTCATCTGTGTCATTCGGGAAGATGGCGTGATGATGATGAACATTCTTCAGGAAATAAAACCATTCCTTGGTAACAAATTACCCAAGATATCCTTACTCGATGTTTCGGATGTTGCGTTAATGAATCTCACGCGGGCAAATTATGGTTTTGCTCCTGAAGAGGTCACCGCGATCATTTATATCGGCGCTGAATTCACGCGTCTTATCTTCATGAAAGGGACAGACTTTTTCCATTTTGCGCCCGTCTTAGGTGAGGGATTTGATTCCCCGAATATTCAAAACACCGTGTATAGCCGCTTACTCCTGGAGCAGGATAACATGGGAATTTCCCGGATTGACAAAATTTTTCTCGCGGGAGAGTGTAGAAAAATAGAATTTGATAAGTTCCTCCGTGATCAGCTACCTGAAGTAGAAATCCAACCCTTAAAAACTCCGTATCTCGATACAAGCGCACTATCGCCAGAAGCACAAGAACAAATACCAGAATATGCCGTTGCCATTGCAACTGCGTGGAAAGTTCTTGATTCTGATCACCCGGCATTTTATCCCGTTAATGTTATTCCCGAATCGGTTCGAGAACTCCAGCGTACCTTTAAACTTGCCTGGCATGGTTATCTTGTTTTGGCTTTGGTTTTTTTGACCTCATTCTACTTTACGTTTCTATACAATTCACAATCAAAGGAGATTCGTGAGAAAGCACACACACTGGATCAGCTCAAAATCAAGCTCGATGATAATAATAGGCTCAAAGACAAAATTCAGTTATTAGATCAAGAGATTGCTATTATTAATCAAGCACTCGCTGTTTATGATTCACTTGTCCCTGGAAGCGACCGATGGAATAGAATGCTCGAGCGATTGAGTAAAGGTATTGATGACTTAGGCGGATTGTGGATAACCGATGTTACAACATTTGAAAATGGTGCAATGGACATAAAAGGATATGCAATCTATCGGGCACGGATTCCCCGCATCGCTGCATTATTTGATAATGCTACATTGTTGAGGGTTGAAGTGAAACCGATCCGTGATATTCCCGTGTATCACTTCAATATCAATGTTCCGCCACAAGAATTGAAAAAAGAGCCAGCGACAGCAGTTACCTCCAGTGTCCAACAATGAATAATCAACTAACCTATTCAACGGAGTCCGATTGACACACATAATTCGTAATACAATCGTCCTTGGTGTGGTTCTCTTCCTGATCGTTGGTGCTGGGTATTATTTTACCATGTCTGCCAATCCAAAGAAGCTGAATACTGTTAATACAGAGATCAAGAAACTCCAGGATGAGCTTCAGAATACACCTGATCTTTCCTATGAATATAACACAAAGCTCGCATTGAGAGATAAACGAAAGAAAGATTGGGAGGAACGAGACAAAGAAATACCCCCTCGAGATATTACTGGCGAGACGTACGGTTACTTGTCGCGTTTAATTGAAGCAGGCGGAGAAGTTAAATTGAATCTGACGTACGAGAGTCCGGTCAATTTTCCAAATTTTGGGTACAATAGATATAAGTTAGCAGGGACCGCCTATTTCGATAATCTGTTTAAGTTTATCTGGTACATCGAAAATGGGAAAAGATTATTTAAGATTTCAAAGTTAACTATGAAAGAAGGCGAGGTAAAAGATTCACTGGGGATCAAGGTCTTCATCACTTATGACATGGACGTTCAGGCATACTACTCCCAAATCCAACAATTGAATGTAGCACCGGGTCAACGGATGCTGGCTCCAACCCAGATCACAAAAAATCCTTTCTATCCCATCATCATGGAAAATATTCCGGAGATACGACCCGATGAAATAGATATTCGGAGATCGACATTGCAGGCAGTTATTACAGGAAAAGCCTTTATCATCGATCAAAATCAGAAACCAAGAACGATCTCTGAGGGTGATCCCGTCTATTTAGGTTACATAACGAAAATTTCTCCAATCGATGGAAAGGTAGAGGCGTTTCTCAATCGAGGTGGTGTCTCGGAACGCTTTGAGCTTTATACACGTGTAGGACAAACGATAAAATAGAACATCTAACGGAGTTTCCATGAAAAAGATATATACAGTGCTCTTGGTTTTCTTATGGATGATCACTCTTCAGAACGCGTGGAATCAGGCACGCGATCTTCGGAGAGCCAGGGGATACGTGAATCCTCAAGAAATTGTTGGCTACCTCGACTCGTCGATGCGAATGGATCAAGCTCTCTTGTTAATTGGTGAGTTGAGCAAGCAGTTTGCTAATAAGATCATCATC
>DASRUF010000215.1:0-17021 GCA_035655575.1 Bacteroidota bacterium
TATCAAGAGGAATAGTATGCGCAAACGATTTTCAATTTTAACGCTTAGTGTTTTGGTCTTTGTTGCACTTTTTTTAGGGATGCAGATCAACAGTGTTATCTCCGGTGATAACATTTTTGTTCAGCTGAATAAGTTCAAAGATGTTCTTAGCATGGCAGAGAAATTTTATGTCGATGAAATCGATACTCAGAAATTGGTTGAATCTGCAATTAATGGGATGTTGAGCGAGCTTGACCCACATTCTGTATATATTCCCGCATCACAATTACCCAAAATTAATGAGGATTTTCAAGGAAGTTTTGAAGGTATCGGTGTAGAATATGACGTCATTAATGATACTCTTTTAGTTGTAGCTCCTGTTTCCGGAGGACCAAGCGAAGCTCTGGGTATTTTAGCGGGTGATAAAATTGTAAAAATTAATGACACTTCTTCTATTGGTATCAAGCGAGAGGATGTTCCTAAGAAACTCCGTGGACCTAAAGGAACTCATGTAAAGGTGGCGATCTATCGTCCAGGTGAAAAAGACCTCTTCGAGTTCGATATCACACGCGATAAAATTCCTCTCTACAGTGTGGATGTCTCATACATGATCAATGATAAAGTTGGTTATGTCAATGTAAATCGTTTCTCGCAAACAACACATGACGAGTTTGTATCTGCTCTGAACAAACTCCGTAGTCAGGGAATGAAGAAATTAATTCTCGATCTTAGGAATAATTCAGGCGGTTATCTCGAACAAGCCTATAAAATGGCGGATGAGCTCCTCCCGAAAGGTAAAAAGATTGTTTATACAAAAGGGCGTCGACCAGAATTTAATGAAGACTATACGAGTGCCGGAGGGAATTTCACTGATATCTCACTCATCATTCTTGTCAATCCTGGCTCTGCATCTGCCAGTGAGATCGTTTCAGGTGCTGTACAAGATTGGGATCGTGGTCTCATCGTTGGCGAGACAACCTTCGGAAAAGGCCTCGTCCAGCGTCAGCTCGAGCTTTCTGATAAATCGGCGGTTCGTTTGACCATCGCACGCTATTACACACCATCGGGAAGACTAATTCAACGACCATACGGTAAGGACATGCAAGAGTACAGGAAGGCTGCTCTTGATAAGGAAGAACAAGAGGGTGATAATATCGAACATCAGCGCGAAGGTGATTCCACAAAGCCCATATTCGCAACGGCGAGTGGAAGAAAAGTCTATGGTGGAGGAGGGATAACGCCCGATTACATCATCAAAGCTGAGCGGCTTACTTCGTTCAGCGTTCAGTTAAGAAGTAAGGGTGTATTTGCAGAGCACAAAACAGCTTATTTAGATCGAAACGGCAGGACACTTCGCCAGCAATATGAAAAAGATTTAAAACGGTTTCTCTCAGATTTTAAGGTTACAGATGAAATGCTCGATGACCTCGAAGCTATTGCTAAGAAAAAGGGGGTTACGATTGAGAAAGATCAGTTTGATAAGGATAGAAGGTTTATAAAAACACTAATCAAAAGTGAAATAGCTTATGCTATCTGGGGCAATGAGGGACGGTTCAGAGTGTATCATGCTGATGATGCTCAACTTCAAAAGGCATTAACGTTGTTCCCGGAGGCAGATAAAATATTTGGATCACGTCAGTAACTGATTCAGGATAGGGACTGAATCTGTGTTATTAAATATCATGTTACAGTTGTGGGGGTGGTTATTTTATTCTATCTTTTCTCTAACGCAGGCTTCGCCAGATTATTTTACACTGTTGAATCCTTCCAATCGAACAACCGATGATCCGGGATTCGCACTCAACGAGACTATTTTTCAGGTAAGCGAAGAATTAATCTACAATGTGAGTTATGCCTCTATTGATATCGGTCAGGTACGTGTAAAATTATTAGAAAAAAATCTCAAAGACGGCAGAACATCTTACCACGCAATCGCTTATATTGATTCTTACAAAAGAATTCCTTTCGTAAATCTTCATGCTATTTATGAAAGTATATTTGACTCATCAATCTATTCAACATGGTTCCGTAGTCGCAAACGCATGGATTCTCAATCTGAACTTATCGTATATAGTTTTGACTACCCGAAGCATAGGATGTATATAGATTTTGGTACACTGGAAACAGGGAAAATGAATTCTCGTGATTCTCTAACCATTGATACTCTCTGCCAGGATGGTCTTTCATTGTTCTACTTCGCACGCGCTCTTCTTCAATCCCATACACAGCCGCATATTCCGACCGTTGTTAGTGAAAAGAAAGGAAACACCTATATCAATTTCCATGGTAAACGGTCGAGCGAAGAAATCGATGCGATACCGTATCCAGTAGATGTTGTGCATTTTGATGGTGAAGCGGACTTTGTTGGAATATTTGGTCTGACGGGTGCTTTTGAGGGATGGTTCAGCAATGATGCCGCTTCGATACCCATCCTCGCAAAAATGAAAGTTCTCATTGGTAATATTCGCATCGAGCTTATGGAATGGAAAAGGGATGGCTGGACGCCACCGCGGTATTCAGAGGAAGGGAATAAGTGATTCACTCCTATCGAGGTGTCACTCCCAAAATTGATCCGAGTGTATATTTAGTTGATAGTGCTGAAATAATCGGAGACGTTGTTATCGAGAAAGATTCAAGTGTCTGGTATAATGCTGTAATTCGTGGTGACATCAATTATATACGTATCGGTGAGAGAACAAATGTTCAAGATGGATGCTTATTGCACGTACGGCACAAGAAATATCCATTAATTATTGGGAATAACGTTACCATTGGACATGGGGCGATATTGCACGCCTGCACGATTTATGATTATTGTCTGATCGGTATGGGGGCGATCATTCTTGATAATGCTAAGATAAATTCCTATACTCTCGTGGCTGCGGGGACAGTAGTCCTTAATGATACAGTAATTCCTGAAGGAGTCTTGGTTGCGGGTGTGCCATCGAAGGTCGTCCGAAACCTCTCTGGTCAGGAACGATCCATGATAGAAGAGTCTGCTCAAAATTATCTGGATTATGTTAAGACATATCGTTAACACACTTCATAGGGGTACCTCATGCGATTGAAATTTTGGGGGACTCGTGGTTCAATCCCAACCCCGGGGAAAACAACGGTTCGGTATGGTGGGAACACTCCATGCATCGAACTCAGGCTCTCAAATGAAAAGCTTATCATTTTGGATGCTGGAACCGGCATCAGAAATTTAGGGGAAGCGTTGATTGAAAACGGGGAGTCGATAAAGACCTTTCTACTCGTTTCCCATCCGCATTGGGATCATATTCAGGGATTTCCATTTTTCAAGCCGGCTTTTATCTCTGGAAATGAGATTACTATTGTTGGTGGTGAGACTGATCGTGTGACACTCCAGAAAATGATCTCAGATCAAATGAATAAAATTTATTTTCCGATTCAGTTGAATGAGCTAAAGGCGACACTTAAATTCCATCCGATTAAGGAAGAACAATTTGAAATCTTCGATGCACGTGTTGAAACAATCTATCTTAACCATCCTACTTTTGCGATTGGTTATCGGATCACTCATCGTGGGAAAAGCCTCGTTTACATCAGTGATAACGAACCATTTGATCGGAGAGTAGCACAATCTATTCGAAATGTAGAAAAGATCATTGTTGATAGATATTTACGATCGGACGGTGATCCAAACCAACGGATTTTCGACTTTGTTAAAAATGCTGATGTTTTGATTCATGATGCCACGTACACTCCGGAAGAATATGTCAATCGAGTTGGTTGGGGTCACTCACATTATCTCTTCACTATTAATGTCGCGGCGAAGGGTAAAGTAAAGCGCCTTATTTTATTCCATCACGATCCAGCCCACACTGATGAAAAAGTTGATGATATATTCAAAACATGTAAGAGAGAAATTCGTACTCGGCGTTATGATTTCGATTGTATGGCTGCAATCGAAGGAATGGAAATTGAAATATAATTGCTCTGTTATCTTTTTAATGTTTTACAAGGTGATTAGGATATAATTCCCTATTTGACATTGATATGAAGGAGGTATTATATTAGCACATCAACAACTCTCTAAAATATCCCATAACATCAAATAAGTTGTTGATGATTGTTATAACCATGAGGTTTTTATGGTTTGCCCCGAGTGTACAACTCTATTGAGAGTTAGCAGTCGGGGTTTTTATTGGTTACATTGATTTTTAAAGGACGTTTATCGCATGCGAGCTGTCTTCAGAGAATCTGACTTTAAAAAATTGAACAAAGTCCTTGGTGTGCCCGGAAAGCATAAGGGGAATAATGTACGTTATGAACTTGAGGGGAAGAATGCGGAACGAAAAGTTTCATTGGAAATATACCCTGACATTGCTATCGGGAAACGTCGTGGAAATTTGATCTCTGTTTATACATACAATACTCACTTTCAGTTGCATTTCTGCTCTGGATATGTCATTAGCAACATGTTGAATGAAGTTACGTTTATCGGAGAGTGCGAGGGTAAACTCTCAGGTTTAATTATCGAAAAAGAGGGAGGGTGTTCTCTCTATGCAAATGTCGACCGTGAGATCCTTTCGGGGGATTTTACTAAACTGGGACCTGAGGTTATGTTGTCGGGAATTGCGTTATCGTTATCAGAGGCAATTCTACCAGAGAATAAAAGACGAAATAAAAGAAAAAAATCATGATCAGGTTGAGAACATTTAATAACCATCCGAAAGATCGAATTCATTACGAAGATACGGTTCCCCTGGCTCGAAGGGTATTAAAGGGTGAGGGTAAGAAACATGCAGAATGTAACATTATCTTTATTTCTGATAAAAGGATGAGGGGGCTTCATGATCGGTACCTGCACGATAGAAATACAACTGATGTTTTGAGCTTTCCTATGAGTGCGAATGGTGGAAAAGATGTTGAAGGTGAGATTTATATTAGTTTAGATCAAGCAAGGCGGCAATCAAAAATTTATAACGTCACAATAAAAAAAGAGATCGAACGACTTGTCATCCACGGAATACTCCATTTGATTGGTTATCGTGATAAAACTAAACGGGAGAAACTCAAAATGACGAAGTTAGAGGATTTCTATTTACAAAAACGAAAACGGTAATTCGAGTCGATGGATAAATCACTGTTAATTGTTGAATCCCCAGCAAAGGCAAAGACGATCAATAAATACCTTGGTAAGGATTTTATTGTTGAAGCCTCTGTCGGTCACATCAAAAACCTTCCTAAGAGTAATTTTGGGGTCAACATTGAAGCTGGTTATGAACCCACGTTCGAGACGATCAAAGGGAAAGAACAAGTTCTACATAATTTTCGTGAAATGGCAGCAAAAGCGAAGAACGTTTATATCGCAACTGACCCAGACCGTGAAGGAGAGGCAATTGCAGCGGATATTGCAGAAGAGATTAGTGACGCAAATGTAAATATTCATCGTGTTCTTTTTAACGAAATTACTGAAAAAGGTATTTCGGAAGCGATGAAAAGCCCATCAAAAATTGATGAAAATCTTGTTGCTTCTCAGCGCGCCCGGCGAGTTATGGATCGCATTGTAGGTTACAAGATAAGTCCATTTTTATGGAAGACGATCGCGTTTCGATTATCTGCTGGTCGTGTCCAATCAGTTGCGTTACGCCTTATCTGTGAACGTGAACAGGAGATAACGTCTTTTACCGCAACTCAATATTGGTCAATCATAGGTGAATTTATCACCTCGGCGAAGAATCAATTCTTCGCAAAGCTATTTAAAATCAGTGGAAAGGAAATCATAGTACCCTCGAAGGACGCTCTGTCGGAGATTCAACGGAAAGGAACACAAGATCGATATACGTATATCCCTTCTGAATCTGAAGCGAATGAACACATCGTCCAATTAAAGAAACAGACGTTCACTATTCTGGATGTTCAGAAGAGAGAGACAAAACGTAACCCCCCAGCCCCGTTCATCACCAGTACGCTTCAACAGGAGGCATCGGGGAAATTACGATTTTCTGCATCTCGTACTATGAAAGTAGCCCAGCAGTTATATGAGGGTATTGAACTTGGTGATGAGGGATCAGTCGGGCTTATTACATATATGAGAACAGATTCGACTCGCTTAAGCGAAGAATCTGTTACTGCGGCTCGAGAATTTATTTTTAGTAATTATGGTAAAGAGTATGTTCCTAAACATCCTCATTTGTATAAGAAGAAAAAAAGCTCACAAGATGCTCATGAAGCAATTCGCCCAACATCGCTACAGTACCCCCCTATCCGGATTAAGAAATATTTAGATAAAGATCTATTCAGACTTTACGAATTAATCTGGAATCGGTTTATAGCATGCCAGATGGAGCCTGCCATCCTAGAGACAACAACAGTGATCGTCGAGGGTGGAATATATCAATTTAAGGCAACATCATCACAGTATAAATTCAGAGGATTTTTACAAGTGTATGATGATTTGATCGATAGCGATATGGAAAAAATTGAAGAAGATGCCGAAGTACGAGATGAAAAATTACCTCCTACTCTCGCCGCTGGACAGTCAACATCATTACTTGGTCTTACGCCCCATCAGCACGAAACCTCGCCGCCTCCACGTTATACGGAGAGCAGTTTAGTGAAAATCCTTGAAGCCTTGGGCATCGGGCGCCCAAGTACTTATGCGATGATCGTTGGTACCATTATTGATCGGAAGTACGTCGAACAACGAGATCGAAAGTTGTACGCCTTGTCTCTGGGAATGGCAGTGAATAAACTTTTAACGAGCAACTTTCCTGAGATATTTAACGTAAAATTTACAGCGAAGATGGAATCAGAATTAGATACGATTGCTTCGGGAAAGAGCGATTATAAATCAGTCTTGGATGATTTTTATATCCCTTTCAGTCATTCATTGGAACATGTGAGTCAGAATACGAATGCAATCAAGAAGTCAATGCAAGAAAAAACTGATGAAATATGTGACCGATGCGGTAAACCGTTCATAACTAAGTGGGGACGGCACGGAAAATTTATGGCGTGTAGTGGTTATCCTGAATGTAAAAATTCGAAACCATTGCCTGAGGATCAGATGAAAGAACCAAAAGTCACAGGACAGATATGCGAACTTTGTGGTGGCGAAATGATCGTACGGAGGAGTCGTTTTGGATCATTCCTTGGTTGTTCAACTTATCCCAAATGTAGAAATACAAAACCATTGTCGATGGGTATAAAATGTCCCAAGTGTAAAGAAGGTGATCTCGTCGAACGAAAAACAAAACGTAAACGGACGTTTTATGGGTGTTCGAAATATCCAGAATGTGATTTCGCATCATGGGATAAACCGTATGACCAGCCATGTATCGTTTGCGGCGCACCTTTTATGGTTCTAAAATATTCTGAAGCAAGAAGTGAATATTTAAAGTGTCCATCATGCAAAGCTGAAGCAGAAAAAGAACAAGTTGCAGTTGCCTAACCATGAAAAAATCAATTGGTGAATATATAGATGAATATTTGGAGTATATTCGCTGTGAGCGAAATTACTCCTACCATACGATCGCGGCGTATAAAGAGGATCTTTCCCAATTTCATATATTTTTAAAGAAGCATTTTTCTTCAAATGCTGTTTATCTCCCTGAAATCGATCAAATTACAATTCGTCTATTTTTAGGTGATATCCTTGAACAAGGCAATAGTAAGAAAAGCTCAGCGCGAAAACTTGCTGCGGTTAGATCTTTTTTTAAATATCTCGTGAAGCGAAAGACTGTACATTTTAATCCGTCTTTGAATGTCGCCACACCAAGGATTTCAAAAAAACTTCCTGTATTTTTAGACGAAGAGTCGATTGGTCGCTTGATGAATCTTCCTGATATCTCCACTACTCAGGGCTTGCGCGATCGTGCAATCTTGGAATTGCTTTATGGTACTGGAATCCGGTTAAGCGAGCTTATTAAATTAGAACTTCCTGATCTGGATTTTCACAACGAAACAGTCAAAATTTTCGGGAAGGGTGGGAAACATCGAATAGTACCAATAGGCAGAAAGGCAAAAGAGGCACTTAGAAAATATTTAAGTGTACGTGATAAGTTATTTTCAGATGAATCAAACCCAAAGGATAAGAAATTCGTATTTCTTTCCTCTCGTGGATTAAGAATCTATCCCAAAGCAGTCTACCTCATCGTTAATAAATTCATTGGATTGGTATCCGAATTGGAGCGAAAAAGTCCCCATGTTTTACGACACACTTTTGCTACACATCTCTTGAACCGAGGTGCCGATCTGCGAGCGGTGAAAGAGTTATTAGGTCACGAAAGCCTCTCAACAACACAACTATATACACACGTGAGCATCGATCGGTTAAAGCGTATCTATGATCAAACGCACCCCAAAGCGTAGCCAATCAATTAGAAAAAATTATCATGCAAATTCATTTTACTGCTCGGAAATTCAAAGCCAGAACTGAAATCAAGGATCATGCGCTCGACGTAGTCAAGAAATTAGATAAATTCTATGATGGAATCGTCCGAAGTGACATCATCCTTAGTTTTGAAAGGAAGACACCGAGTCTCAAGATGGCGGAAATTAATTTGCGTGTACATGGCACTGTGCTCAGTGCTCGTGAAAAATCTGAAGAATTCATAAAATCGATTGACCTTGCTGTAGAGAAGCTGGAGCGACAGTTGGCAAAGTATAAAACGAAATTGAGAAGAAAAAATAAAAAAACTTTACGGCGTGTTAAACAAGAGACTACTTCACCGATCCTTGGAGAAGAAGAATGAAATTTATCAAGAGTAAAGAAACCAGAAAAGCGAGTATTACAATCGGATATTTATTTGAGACGAATAAAGAAAGGCTTCGGTTGACATCGCTCACAGGGGAGGCAGGTCATAATAGAGAAATAAAGGATAAAAATGTCCACCGACCAGGGTTGGCATTAGCAGGTTTTGTTCAACTCTTCAGGTACGACAGGGTACAGATTTTTGGAAACACGGAGATTAATTACCTCGAGCAGCTTGATGGACCGCAACGTCTTTTATCGTTGGAACGTATTTTTCAATTTGATATGCCCTGCATTATCATTACCAATAACAACAAGGTCGATGATATCTTAATCAAACTTGCTCTTCAGCATCAAGTGTCTCTTTTTCTTACACCCTTTGAAACAACAAAATTTATTTATTTCCTCAGCGATTTTTTAGATGACCAATTTTCACCGCAGACAATTATTCATGGATCATTTGTTGATGTCTATGGAATTGGGATGTTGCTCGTTGGGCGATCTGGCATAGGGAAGAGTGAAATTGCCCTCGACCTCATTGAACGGGGACATCGTCTTGTCGCCGATGATGTTGTGATGGTTACACGAAAGGGAGAAGGGATTGTCATGGGCTCCGGGACTGATCTAGTGAAGCATTTTATGGAAATACGGGGTCTCGGATTAATCGATGTTCGGAGTATATTCGGTATTCGAGCGATTCGCTTTCAGAAGAGAGTGGAACTGGTTGTGGAATTGATGGAGTGGAGATCAAGTGAAGAATACACCCGTACGGGCCTCGACGATGAATTTATCAATATTCTTGATGTTCCATTACCCCGAGTAGATTTGCCGATCTTTCCAGGTAAAAATGTTACAGTTATCTGCGAAGTTATCGCATTAAACTACTTACTAAAGCATTATGGATATGATGCGGCTAAGGAATTCACCAAAAGACTTGAGGGTGTTATCTCTCAAAAGAGTAAACACATTGGAGAACGGGCAATCGATTATTTTGAGCATGATTTTGAATAAATTGGTTAAAAAACCCATCTTTTTTAAAAAAAGTTCTTGACAAAAAGCTAAATATTGATTACTTTTGAGCCATTATCATAAATTTGAGTCGTATTCATCGTTACCTTAATTGTCTCGACACTGAAATTGAAAAATCAAAAAAAATCATATTTCTATTCTGATCACCGTCTTCAGCTTCACCAGGTTAAATGGTATAAGTTGCGGATAACCGGTATCGGTATCATTTTAACCATGGTTGCGTTGAGCATATTACTCATTGTCAATCATTATCATTATGATTTTCTCGGACTTGGCTATACGAAGGTAAGTCGCTTAGAACTTGAGAATCAAATTCTCCGCGAGCAAGTACAAACTCTAACAACTCGAATGAGGGGAATGAAAACGGTCTTGGATAAACTCAATGAACAGGGAAACCAATTACGGTTACTTGTTGATCTTGAAACGTTGAATGAAGATATTCAATCTGCCGGTACGGGCGGTGCTGTTCTCGAATCTCCACTTGAACTAAGTGGTGATATCACCTCGCGAGTACTTCAATCAGCATCGACGTTGTTAGAAAAACTAAGCAGCGAGATGAAAATACAAGAGCAGAGTTACGGACAGATAATTAGAAAATACGACGCTAATAAAAAATATTTTGGTGCATTTCCTGCACTTAAACCAATGGATGGATATTATTCTTCAAAAGGGTTTGGTGTACGAATGCATCCAGTGTTAGGTATTTTCAAAACACATGAGGGACTTGATATCATCAACGATGTGGGGACTCCAGTTGTTGCAGCCGGTGATGGAATAGTAGAGATGGCTGGACACAGCGGCGGTGGTTATGGAATTGTTGTCGTCATTAATCATGGTTTTGGCTATCAAACGTTTTATGCGCATTTATCTAAAACATTGGTCAAAGAAGGAGCCCAGATTAAACGTGGCGAGGTGATCGCCAAAAGCGGTAAAACGGGTTTGGTAACAGGACCACATCTCCATTACGAGGTTAGATATCAGGGGATTTGTAAAAACCCTATGGATTATTTTCTTGATGATGTCCGTCCTTTAGAATATCGCCAACTGGTAGCATCGAAATAGCACTTTTGAAAGGTTAATCCATCCGCTCGGAACTTGAGAACTATTAACGGAAGTACGCTGTTATTCAATACGAGAGATATGAAAGTACAGGAGGATTGACTATGATCTGGACAATGGAACTTGCATCATACCTTGATGATGCGCCCTGGCCGGCGACTAGAGATGAGCTCATTGATTACGCTATCCGTACGGGTGCTCCGGTGGAGGTCATTGAAAATCTCCAAGAATTGGAAGACGCAGAGGAACCATATGAAAGTATGGAAGAGATTTGGCCCGATTATCCCACCGAGAGTGATTTTTTCTTCGAGGATGAAAACGAATATTAATTCGTAACCCTGCGGTAACAGAATATCTAATCCTAAAAGAGACATACTGTCATTGCTTCTCCCAATCTGGGTTGCTTCGAAGACCCATCCAGCTTTTAAGTGGATGGGTCTTTTCTTACTACTCGCTAAACTACCAGTTTTACAGCAAGAGGACACTCAATCCCTGTGATAAATAGCTGCATCATGCCCTTAATTTCCATCTTGGTTCTTTGTCTATGCGGTGCATCTCTCTGTTATTCACAAGCTGATTCGGTAGCTGAGAATCAACTTATTGAGGTTAATAAAATTGTGTTTCAAGGAAACGAAACCTTTGGTGGTAATGAATTGAAAGAAGTTATCCAATGTGCAGAAACACCGAATGGCTTTTCAAAATTTCTCTATCGGACCATCGGGGAAAAATTAGGCTCCAAGCCTGAGTATTTTGATCTAACAAGATTTGAAGAAGATCAAGAACGATTGGTTAGTTATTATCGGGATAAAGGCTTCTACAATGCAGTTGTTTCTGGCAATTTTCAGATTGATTCAAATCGGTATAGAGTTGATTTGGTTTTCTTGGTCCAGGAAAATAAAAGGTCGGTGGTGGACACTGTTGTGTATCGTGGTTTGGAGAATCTCTCTCAGGAGTTACAGGTAGAAATTTACAAAGAACCCATTATTCAAAAAGGTATGCTTTACGAAACTGATAAAGCTGCAGCTGAAAATGCGCGTATTCTGAGATTTCTCTGGAATAATGGGTATCCGTTGGCAAAATTCGATGATGAACGATCATCAGCACAACGATATTTGTCATCGAACAATTTTTTCCTAACGTTCGTTTTTAATCCTGGCAAGAAAAACCAGTTTGGTGATATCAACCTTGATGTCGATCCGCCGCGAGAGGACATTACGAATGAATTAATTATTCGTCATCTCGATTTTCAACGGGATGAGGTTTATAGTCGTGAAAAACTATTCACAAGTGAGCGAAATCTCAATCGTCTTGGACTCTTCGAATCAGCAAGAATTGATCATCATCAACTGATGGATAGTGGGTCTACTTCGATGCCAATTAGAATTTCCGTTCGTCCAAGACCGAGAAATGAATTATCTCCAGAATTTGTAATTTCAGATGAGGGCGGTTTCTTTAACATTGGTCTTGGACTCGGTTACGCAAACCGTAATTTTTTCGGTAATGCACGTACGTTCAGTGCACGTACACGAGTGAGAACACAAGATATCCAAACTTGGAACTTGGGTGAAGTGTTTGGTGGTCAAGGCTTCCGCGACCCCACGGTAAAAGGTGCCATTGAACTTCAATTTAATGTTGTGCAACCCTATGTTTTTACCCGATCAATGAGCGGATCTTGGACATCATCATTGAGTGCTGAAAAACAAAAGGAGTACATCCTCGCCATTCTTCGAAACAAAATGGGTATAAGTAATCAATTTGCACTTTATACATACGGGTCCTTGGAGTGGACACTTGAACGCGTCAGCCCGGAAATTCTAGAAGTTTCGTCAACATCCGAGACGTTCCTAAGCACACTCAGACAGGAAGATCAGCCACAATTCAATTCGATTCTCACCGCTACCCTTCAACGGGATAAAACAAATGATATTTTTTCACCCACTGATGGCTTTTTCCACAGCATTACCCTGGAAGAGTCAGGGATTCTTCCAAAACTTCTTCCAGGAATTCGCTCGGGACTTCCGTTCACCCAATACTACAAGGTGACACTACTGGGTCGATGGTACGAAGATTTAACTGTTTCAAGGTATAATATTCTCGCAATCAAGGCAAGAACTGGCTATCAAGATAAATATGGTGAGAGTAAAACAAGCGATGTCAGCATCCCTCTCAACAGAAGGTTCTTCTCTGGCGGCAGTGGTAGTGTGCGAGGGTGGAAGGCGAGAGAGTTGGGCGCTATGCCAGATTCCTTGATTCCATTTGGTGGGAATTTTATTCTTGAAGCAAATCTCGAGATGCGTGTTCATTATTTTCGGGGGTTTGGTAAATTCTTAAATATGCCATTAGATCACATCTGGGGAGTGTACTTTCTCGATATCGGGAATACCTGGCGCGATATCTCAGATTTTAAACCAAAAGACATTGCGATTGCTGCTGGAATAGGATTTAGATATGAAACTTTTTTTGGTCCCTTTCGCATAGATTACGGTTTTCCTGTATACAATCCAAAGGAAATTCCAGGCGGGCAATCGATTTTTCAAAGAAGATTTTTTGCGGAAACACTTAGCAGTGGTGTATTTCATTTCGGCATTGGTCATGCATTTTAAAGAACAGCGATGAGTTGGGATTCCGTCATAGGACAACTTCGAGTAAAGAAGATCCTTCAAAATGCCATAACGCGAAAACGCGTATCTCATGCATATTTTTTTACTGGCCAGGAAGGAATTGGCAAGGATGCGGTGGCAATTGAGTTTGCAAAGGCATTGAATTGTGAGGGTTCCTCCACTCAAGCATGCGACCGATGTTCGAGTTGTTTCAAATTCCAAACGCTTCAGCATCCAAATGTTTTTTTAGTATTTTCATTGCCTGTTGGTAAAAACGAAGAATCTGGTGACCCCCCCTTGTTGAAATTGACTGAGGAAGACGTAGCCATTATCCGTGAGCAGATTGCATTGAAGGCAAAAAATCCATATCACAAAATTACTATTCCGAAAGCAAATAACATTAAAATTAATAGCATCCGTGAAATCCGGAGGGAATCTTCTCGTTCGCTTTTCGAATCGGGGAAGAGGATATTTATCCTTTTCGACGTGGATGGACTTAACGATCAAGCTTCTAACGCACTCTTGAAAACGTTGGAGGAACCCAACGATAATACGATGTTCATTTTGACAACAGCATACCCCGAGAAAATATTGCCAACAATTATTTCTCGGTGTCAAGTCATTCAATTCGACAATCTTTCTGAAGAAGAGATTCAAGTCGCTCTCAGTGAACGGGAAAGGCTCGAAGACCATCGGGCTCATTTGATAGCACGGTTCGCAAACGGAAATTATAAACGAGCTGTCCAGCTTGTTCACTCAAATATCCAAGAACATCGTGATCATGTAATCGAGCTTCTTCAGAGATCGCTCAATCAATCTCATCAAAGCATCCTACAGCAGATTGAGTATCTTTGTGCGGAATATCAACGATCTGAAATTGAAAATCTTCTCTCTCTCTTACAAATGTGGCTTCATGATGCAATGATGTTATCGAAAGGGAATGATCGCGTTGTCAATGCTGATGATGTCTCTAAAATTCGGGCATTCGTTGCGAAGTTCAGCACTGTAGATTATCCTGTCTCATTTCAAGCTGTCGACAAAGCTATTTCTCTTCTGAATAAAAATGTGTATATTCCGCTGATTTTAATCCAATTATCTATCGAGTTAAGAAATTGTATTCTTTCAAACCACCAATCTCTGGGCGCAACGGCTGGTCGGTAAAAATTAAATTATGAAGAACCAATATAAGCGAATCATTGTAACTGCTGCATTACCCTATGCGAATGGGAAAATCCATTTAGGACATCTCGCCGGGGCATATCTCCCTGCGGATATCTATGTTCGCTACCAACGTTTGATGAAGCGAGATGTCGTATTCATCTGTGGATCGGATGAGCATGGCGTCCCTATCACGATAACTGCAGATCAGGAAAAAACCACGCCTCAAGTTGTTGTTGATCGATACCATACAATGAATCAACGGGCATTCGAAAAGTTCGGTATGAGTTTTGACCATTACTCGCGGACATCACTACCACTTCATCATACGACTGCAAGTGATTTTTTCAAGAAGTTATACAACGCCGGCGTATTAAAAGAGAAAAAAGAAAAGCAATTGTTTGATGAAAAAGCCAACATGTTCTTGCCTGACCGATACGTCGAGGGAACATGTCCCGTCTGTCAATATTTTCAAGCTCGCGGCGATCAGTGTGAACAGTGTGGTACCTTTTTAAATCCACTTGAGCTTATCGATCCGAAAAGTAAGATAACGGGAAATCGACCAACGGTAAGAGAAACCTCACACTGGTATTTCCCGCTTGGTGATTATCAAGAACGGTTGAAAGCATACATCCAAGAAAGGCATACACAAGATGGATGGAAAGAAAACGTCTTGCGATATTGCGAGTCATGGTTTAAAGAAGGATTAACCGATCGCGCCGTAACTCGTGATTTGCAATGGGGTGTTAAAGTTCCTTTACAGGGATATGAAAACAAAGTGTTGTATGTCTGGTTCGATGCTGTGTTAGGATATATTTCTGGCACAAAAGAGTGGTCGAGTCTTAGTGGAAACCCGGAACAATGGAAAAAATATTGGCTTGATGAGGAGACGAAGTATGTGGCGTTCATCGGGAAAGACAATGTCGTTTTTCATTGCATTGTCTTTCCGGCAATGTTAATGGCATGGAATGACAACAGTGTCGAAAAGTACATACTCCCCCAAAATGTTCCTGCAAATGAATTTTTGAATTTTGAGGGTCAAAAGTTTTCCAAAAGCCGTGGGTGGGGAATTGACGTGGATGAATTTCTCGCAGACTTTCCTGCCGACACGCTTCGCTATGCGTTGACCATGAATCTCCCCGAACTACGGGATACGGACTTCTACTGGAGCGATTTTCAAGCTCGTACGAATAATGAGTTGGCTGATATCTTTGGGAACTTTGTTCATCGTACTCTTACCTTTATCCACAATAACTTTAGTGGAAGAGTACCTGAGCCAACCCAATCTCTGCCAATCGATAAAGAGTTGGTTGCCCGATTACAGTCGGTTACCTCGGAGGCGAGTAATTTTTTCGAAATGTATCGCTTTCGTGAGGGCGCCCTGGAAATAATGAATCTCGCGCGCTTTGCAAATAAATATTTCAACGATAGTGAACCGTGGAAAACGTTGAAACAAGATCCACGACGATGTGCAACGACGTTATTCTATTGTGTCCAGATTATTCGTTCGCTTGCCATTTTGTTTGAACCAATTTTACCCTTCACCGCATTGAGGATGTGGAAAATGTTGAACTTGCAGGGAACACCTCAGGAAATTGGTTGGATGAATGCAAGAGAATTAGTGATAAAATCCAATCAGATTCTTGGGAAGCCAGAAATCTTATTTAACAAAATTGACGATCAAATTATTGAGAAACGTAAACAACAACTACCAAGTACCATGTCCAGCTCAGTAACTCAACTTGATGCGATCAAGCCGATCATTAGTCTTGATGATTTTCAAAAAGTCGATCTGCGTGTCGCAAAAATCATTCAAGCAGAGAGGATTCCCAAATCGGAAAAACTACTCAGGATTCAAGTGTCAATCGGTAATGAACAGCGACAAATTGTTGCAGGAATCGCTCAGCATTATTCACCAGAAGCGCTGGTTGGAAAGAGTATCGTCATAGCAGCAAATCTCAAATCTGCAAAATTAATGGGGGTGGAATCTCAAGGTATGCTACTCGCTGCCTCAAATAGCAATGGGAAATTAGTTATTGTTACTACCGAAGGTGATATTGATGAGGGGAGCATTGTAAAATAGTGGAATGCGATTAAAAACAAGCAATTTTTATTTTTCCAGCCCCTTCGGACCTGGATTGATAGAATCAGAGGTCTTTTTAAATTAGAGAAAATGGGTAATCGGTGATTTAGACTATTGACATCTCGAATAAACTTTTGTAAATTGCTGTCGATATTTTCATCGGTTATACTCAAGTTTACATCTCAACGAAGCTTATAATTCAACTAACTTAAATAATCAAAACAATCAAATAATTGGAGGGTTATATGCAAAAACCTTTTAAGCGTTCGAGTTTGTTTGTTATTGGTCTCATGGTAACGGTTCTCGCGTTCTCCATGATGTATTTTGTCGGCTGTAGTGATTCCATTGAGCCAACAAATGTATCAGTAACAAATCAACAGGTGGTTCAGCT
>DASRUF010000216.1:0-4775 GCA_035655575.1 Bacteroidota bacterium
ATTTCTATGAATAAAAAACTGATTATCATTCTCAGCTCAATCGTAATACTTGGAATTGGAGGAGTACTTCTCTATCCAAAATTATTCCCAACACAGTCAGAACGGAAAGTCCTTTACTGGACTGACCCGATGCTACCTGGAGATCGTAGTGATCGACCTGGTAAGTCACCAATGGGAATGGAGAGAACTCCAATTTATGCAGAAGAAGCACAATCGGAAACAACGGGTCAAAATACATCTGAAGAAAAAAGCTACTACACATGCCCGATGCATCCTTCGGTTAAGAGCGACAAACCAGGCGCTTGCCCCGTTTGCGGCATGGCGTTGGTAAAGAAAACAAAAATACAAAATGCTTCGGAAGAAGAAATGAACAACTTGGAGCGGGTAAGTCTTTCTGCATCGCAGCGTGTAATTGCAAACGTCTCCACTACTCCAGTTACACGGCAAGACATTAATAAAGAAATTTCCGCCGTCGGAGTTGTTGACTTTGCAGAACCTTTACAAACAACAGTTACTGCTCGATTCAGAGGACGAATAGAAAAACTCTACGTTAATTTCACTGGCGAAGTAGTGACACAAGTTCAGCCGTTATTTGAATTGTACAGCCCCGATTTGGTCTCTGCCCAACAGGAATTTATCATCGCACTGAACTCGATTGGCGATTCACTTTTCTTCGATACAAATCAATCTCTGTTAATTCAAGCCTCCAGAGATAGATTACGCATACATTTCGGTATGACGGAGAAACAAATCGCTACAATTGAAGAAACTAGAAAAACACAATCTACGATGACATTTTTCTCACCAATCTCCGGCACAGTTCTCACAAAAGAAATTCAGGAAGGACAATACGTTGATGAAGGAATGTCGCTTTACAAACTTGCCGACTTATCGAAAGTGTGGATTTACTTGGATGTGTACGAAAAAGACATTCGAT
The DNA here is from genome assembly GCA_035655575.1 of Bacteroidota bacterium. Lineage (GTDB taxonomy): Bacteria > Bacteroidota > Ignavibacteria > UBA10030 > SZUA-254 > DASRUF01. The sequence continues at coordinate 938 of DASRUF010000216.1, forward strand.
TCATTTTAATGAATCATCCCGTAAAAATTACAACTGAAGTTTATCCTAACGAGAAATTCAAAGGTAAAGTTACCTTTATTGACCCGGTCATCAACAATGAAACAAGGACAGTGAGAGTTCGAACTGAGTTTGAAAATCCAAACGGTAAATTGAAACCACAAATGTTTGTTAAAGCACAAATTCATGTTCCGTCGTCGTCTGCGCTTGTTGTTCCTACAACCGCAGTTTTATATACTGGAAAGAGAACTCTTGTTTGGATAGAAATTAAACCAAACACATTTGTACCTCGTGAAGTAGAACTTGGAATCAGCAGTGGTTCTTTCATCGAAGTTCTTTCAGGGCTTGAAGAGAATGAAACCGTTGTAAACTCAGGGGGATATTTGCTTGAATCGGAAAGTCAGCTTCAACAACCAGGCGGCGCTTCCGGTGAGCATCAACATGATGGAATAAAGAAAGAACCGGATGATAATAATAAAAAATCCAGTGATAAACATACTGGGCATCAGATGCAAAGCAATGCAAGAATTATTGTTGATGGTAATTATTCTCCTAGTATCATCCACGCAAACCGAGGAAAGAAATTGATTATTGCATTTGAACGACATGACGAATCAAAATGTACTGATGAAGTTGTCTTCAAAGATTTTGGAATAAAGAAATATCTGAAGCCGCACGAGATAACACTCATCGAACTTCGCCCAAAGAAATCAGGTGAATATCGGTTCACTTGTGGGGAAAACATGGTCGAAGGTAAACTTATTGTTCATGATGAAAATTAAAGGATGTTATTATGATAGAAAAAATCATTGATTACTGCGCTCGCAATAAGTTTATCGTCATTTTATTTTATCTGATAATTGCCGGCTGGGGTATCTGGGCTGTCGTCAACACACCGCTCGATGCAATTCCTGATTTGTCAGAAAACCAGGTCATCGTCTTTACGGAGTGGATGGGACGCTCACCTAAACTTATTGAAGACCAAATTACATTCCCGCTTGTAACTGCTTTACAAGGCGTTCCTGAAGTTCATGCTATCCGCGCGCAATCTATGTTCGGTATGTCGTTCACATACATCATATTTGATGAGCGAACAGATTTGTACTGGGCAAGAAGTCGTGTGCTGGAAAAACTTTCAACTGTACAATCTGCTTTACCGCCCGGAGCGAAGATGCAACTCGGGCCCGATGGAACCGGAGTCGGTCACGTCTTTTGGTACACACTCGAAGGCAAGCAAGATTTGGGAACCTTGCGGGCAATCCAAGATTGGTACGTGAAGCTGAATCTGCAAGGAGTTCAAGGCGTTGCAGAAGTTGCAAGTATTGGAGGTTACATCCGTCAATATCAGGTTGATGTTGACCCAAATAAGATGAAAGCGTATGGAATCTCTCTGTCTAATATTCAAAACGCAGTCATGCGTTCGAATAATGATGTCGGTGGAAAACTTCTTGAAATCAATAACGCAGAATATTTTGTGCGTGGGCAAGGTTATATCAAATCTATTTGGGATATTGAAAATATTGTTGTCGGGACAGGTTCGAACGGTGTACCGATCTACATCAGCAACATTGGAACGGTACAACTCGGACCTGACATCCGACGCGGCTCAATCGAGAAAGATGGGAAAGGTCAGGTTGTCGGTGGTATCGTCGTAATGCGCTACGGTGAAAATGCAAAAGCGGTGATTGACCGTATCAAAGAACGCATAAAAGAAATTTCTCCCGGTTTACCTTATGGAGTTGAAATCAAACCCGCATATGATCGCAGTGATATTATCACCGCCTCAATCGAAACGTTAAAAAGTGCACTCATCGAAGAAGCAATCGTCGTCAGCATTGTAGTATTTCTTTTTCTCCTACATTTCAGAAGCGTTCTTCGGGTTATCATTGAAATTCCGGTTGCGGTGTTGATTGCGTTCATCTGCATGAAAATATTTGGCATCACTTCAAACATCATGTCTTTAGGAGGAATAGCTATTGCCATCGGTGTTATTGTTGATGCATCCATTGTGCTTGTTGAAAATGCGTATCGCAACGTCGCACGTGCTCAAGAAGAAAAAGGAGAACTGACAACACAAGACTATATTGAAATTTCCATCGTCTCTGCGAAGCAAGTGGGTCCATCTATTTTCTTTGCAGTTGCGATAATGGTCGTCTCCTTCCTTCCTGTCTTCTTGTTAGAGGGACAAGAAGGAAAGTTATTTCGTCCGCTGGCGTTCACAAAAACATTCGTTCTTGCTGGTTCAGCCATAATTGCTATTACACTTGTCCCGATGCTCATGACGATGTTAACACGGGGGAAATTCAAATCGGAAAAGAAGAATCCAATCACTCGTGTTCTAAACCGTCTCTATGCGCCCGTTATTCATTGGGTATTGAAACACAGAAAAATAACAATTGCGCTTAACGTAATCGCTCTCCTCATAACAATACCGATGATGACGAATATCGGGTCTGAATTTATGCCTCCATTGGATGAGGGGAGTTTGCTTTTTATGCCCGTGACGTTGCCATCAGTATCCATTACCGAGGTGAACCGCATTCTACAAGTGCAAGATGCGATTATCAAATCGGTACCGGAAGTAGAACAGGTATTGGGAAAAGTCGGAAAAGCTGAAACCTCAACCGACCCTGCGCCAATAAGCATGATTGAATCAATCGTTTTACTCAAACCAAAATCTCAATGGAGAAAGGGAATTACAAAAAACGACATCATTTCCGAGCTTGACGCAAAGCTACAATTCCCCGGTGTGCGAAACGGTTGGACACAGCCAATCATCAATCGCATCAACATGCTTTCGACCGGTGTGCGTACTGACCTCGGAATAAAAATATTCGGCAAAGATTTAGACACGCTTGAGAGCATGGCTATTCAAGCAGAACAAATTGTTCGAAAAGTTCCGGGTGCGGCTGACTTGTACGCAGAGCGAACTCAAGGAGGTTACTTCCTCGATATAAAAATTGATCGTGAAGCGGTTGCGCGTTATGGAATCAACGTTGGAGACGTGCAGGATATCGTCGAGACTGCTATCGGTGGACAAAATCTTGGAGTCGTTATCGATGGTCGCCAACGATTCCCGATTCGTGTCCGATACGAACGCGAATATAGAGACAATATCGAAGCGCTCAAGAATCTTCTTGTTCCAGTAAATACAACTTCATCTGGACAAATGAATTCTTCTCCTATGCAAACAGTTTCTTCAGGCATGAATAGTGGACAAAGTAGCGGGATGTCGAAAACAAATCAATCCGAAATCCGAAATCCCCGCCTGACGGACGGGCAGGCGAAATCCGAAATCAATCAGCCTGCGCAAGTATCGTCCAAAGGCTATGTCCCTCTCGCTCAATTAGCAAAAATAGAAATCGTTCCGGGTCCTCCAATGATTTCGAGTGAGAATGCACAGCTTCGCTCAATAGTTTACTTGAATGTTCGTGGACGTGATATGGGAAGCTTTGTCAACGAAGCGAAAGAAATACTCGACAAGGAACTAAAGCTTCCCCAGGGCTACACCCTTCAATGGAGCGGTCAGTGGGAAAACCAAATCCGTGCAAAAAAACGCCTCGAGGTTCTCATGCCAGTCGTATTCCTCATCATCTTTGTAATGTTGTACTTTACAACGAAAGATTATTTGGAAGCATTCGTGGTTATGCTATCGGTTCCGTTTGCACTGATCGGTGGCGTCTACCTCATCTATATCCTCGGTTATAATTTTTCAGTCGCCGTATGGATTGGATTCATCGCGTTATATGGTGTTGCCGTGCAAACTGGCGTGGTGATGGTTGTGTACCTCCATGAGTCGCTTGACCGTAGACTGCACGATTTCGAATTGGGAAAGCGAGGA
>DASRUF010000217.1:0-2767 GCA_035655575.1 Bacteroidota bacterium
CCGCGAAATGTTGGAACACCGCTCTCAGCAGAAATTCCCGCGCCTGTCAGGACCGCTACTGATTCCGCATTCATCAATTTTGATATAAGCTTGGATGAAAACATTCTTCTCAATCGATTGAATTCAATACAGAATTCTTGAACATGCGTTGCCGATACTTTTTATCGCTCTGGTTTAAGTATTAATTGCCTCCAGTTTGAGGTCGTAACCTCATTCCAATCCATTGTTACTCTCTGGTATGCACCATTGAGCCAAAGAGGCGTTTGATCATCATAGTGTTGATGCAAGGGTTGTCCAGATTGTCCAGAGGTTATCACTGTATATGCTGTTAACGGATCTACAAGATCAACAACTTGCCGCATTGAGGGACCATTTTCCGTAGAATATGGTACCATAAATTTATATTCACTTTTATTCACTGTCGTTCCTCCGCCTGAAATCGGAAACGGACCGATGTTAAAAACTTTGTCGAGTGGTTTGCGAGACCCAAATGGATGCTTGAAAGTGACAGTATGCAACGATCCCCACCGCCACGTTTTCATTTCTTTTCCAAATGATGTTTGGAGTTCATCTAAGGCGTCAGATAAACTTTTTATTAGTATGACATCCCGATACTCGCGTTGAGTGGTATGGATATTATCAAACCATAGTGAGGTATCAGACATCATCAGTTGACTTATAACACGATACGGAATTGCTCCATAAAATACAAAATCACGCAAGATATCTTCACCCATTTCATCCTCAAAGATATTGCGAAGAACTTTTACAAAGAACGTATTGAAAATCGTTGTCGCAATGTCACTTTGAGTAAATCGATAATCCCAATTTTTCAGGTAGTCAAGGGCTCGTAGAATTTCTGGACTACTCACACTCTGCCGCTGGTAGGATTCAAGAATTCGTTCCGTAACTTCTCGTGCATGGACTGAAACAACATCTTGCTGAAATTGTTTAAAATCTTCCACTGAAAATTTTTCTGTCGATGTAAGGAGTTGCTGAATTCGTAGTAATCGTGATGGATGTTCCCAGAAATATGAAAGATAATAGGGATACGATCGATCTACCATCTTTTGGTTGGCACATACGATGAATCCCTCAGATGGGTTCCGTTGTTTTGGAAGTTGCTCAAACGGAACAAAACCTTTCCATTCAGTATCTCCACTCCACCCAGACATTGGCAACATTGGATTTTGTTTCCCACGTATCGGCACTCGTCCTGCCATCCAGTAAGCAATGTTTCCTCCAACGTCAGCATAAACGACAGATTGTGCGGGAACTGTAAGATACGAAAGCCCATGCTCGAACTGCGAATAGTCTGTAGCACGATTCATCAGATAGAATCCATACACTTCATCGCTCGGTTCGAAACCAGTCCAGCGCATAGTAATGGGTGGTTGATGGAAGGTTGTATCTGTGTGCTGATGGTGATGAAGAGGATGAACATAGTTGATGATCGGTCCATGATGTGTGGAACGAATTGTGGCAAGTAAACTATCCGAACTTCCAATGTAAATTTTTTCTATCCGTTCTTTGATTGGCAGTGAGGAATTTCGATACAAATACTGATTAGCATTTGTTGAATCTATTCGTTCGATATAGAAATCGGTGTCGTCAAGCATTGCACTCGTTAATCCCCAAGCTATATATTCATTATGTCCAATAACAATAAAAGGCATTCCGGGGAGAGAAACCCCTGCGACATTCCAACCGGGAGCCGAAAGATGGAGCTGATACCAGCGGGATGGAGTTGGCATTGAGAGGTGTGGGTCATTAGCAAGAATTGGTTTTCCACTAAATGACTTCGATGAATCGATTACCCAGCCATTGCTTCCTGCTTCTAGAGACCCAAGACCAAAAAAGCTTCGATAGGATTGAATGGTTTTGATAAATTCTGTGATTCCACTTAGCCGATGCTTGCTTGTCGATGGGGGGACGATGGCAGGTATTGAATCTGGATAGAAAGGAATAATTTCTTGAAATTTGTCAGGCGGTATCTTTAATGCAAGCTCACCATACGTGAGATCAATCAACCATGCCATATTAAGATCCCATGCGATGAGCCGGGATATGATGAGACTGTGTTCTACTTTCCACAACTCGGGTTCATAGTTAAGCATATCAAACTCGACCGGGTATCTTCCACGATTCATCTCAATAAAGCTATTTACCCCTTGTGCATAATCTTGCAGAACTTTCAATGACTGAGGATGTAAATGTTGTACAATTGTATCTGCCACACTATTCAGATTTAATGTTCGAAATAACAAATCAAACTCAATTGTTCGATCACCGAAAAGCTCCGAGAGCCTCCCCTGCCCAACGTGCCGAAGAAGATCCATCTGCCATAACCGATCCTGTGCATGAACAAATCCAACAGCGAATATCCCATCATGCTCATCTTCTGCGTTGATATGAGGAACACCGTAATCATCACGATAAATCTCAACAGGATGATGTAAACCATCGACTGGAAGTATACCCCCAACAATAGGATGAGATTTTATAACGAGGTGCCTGAGGAACAAAATTCCAGCGATAAGGAGAATAATACACGTAATCCCAAGACCCAATACTATCTTTGTGAATCTTGACAAGACACTCCTATGCTAGGGGGTATGAAAAGGATAAAGGATCATTCACATCAGAGATAAAATAAAAATCCCGTTCCGCTACCGCGGGACGGGATAATATACAGCTTGAATGACTTTATTGCAAAGCCCTAAAATCGATAAGATATTGTTGAGATCAAGTTATGTGTCTTAATGTG
>DASRUF010000218.1:0-3368 GCA_035655575.1 Bacteroidota bacterium
CTCCCTCAAAGCTAATTTCGAGTATAAAATGAAGACAGCAATATTGAAACTTAAAATCCAAAATGATAATCCATAGACGCCCGTGAAAGTTGTAAACTGTATTATAGCAAGATCGTACGTCTGTGTATTACCGATGGTTAACCATGGAAATCCAATTTCAGATAACGAATGCAGATACTCAAATCCTACCCACAAAAAGGGAAAGATGAAAATCGATGGCTTAAAACCAAGTTGACGTCTGAAAAACATCCATCCGGCAATGGGAACGTAAAAGAAAAATGGGTGAACCAAAAGAAGTGATGCACCAGCAATCATCATATACACATCTTTGCCATGAACAAATCCTCCGGTCCAATAAAGCGTGACAATATTGAAGACAAAAAAAGTTAGATAGGAGTATCGGAACGCCTCCTTGTGCGACTCAATTGATTCGAAGAGAATGAAGAATGGAACGAAGGCAAATAAGGCAAACACACCGATCGGTACAGGCGGAAACGAAAACCCTAATAATAAACCTGAAACAATGGCTAAGGAAAGTTTAAATTGTTTTGAACCCATAAAGGGATTTCAGGACTCTGCAGATTCGGTGGTAGGTCGAGATATTCCCAATCGAGGAAAATATTTCTCTACAAGCGACCATAGTATTATAATTATTGCACCACACAATCCACCAAGTATTGCCCCACCTACAACATCCGATGGATAATGTACACCGACTGATATTCTTGTATATCCAATTATAGAAGCGTACGAGAGAAAACACCACATCCACCTACGGTAGTAATAAGCAAAGATTGTTGCAACGGCAAAATTATTTACCGCATGTGAAGAAGGGAACGAATATCCACTCCCGCAATCGACAAGGAGGCGGATATTCTGGACGATTGGAAAATCATTAATTTCATGACAGGGTCTAGGCCGCGCAACGATCTTTTTAACAATAGTGCTGCTAAGTTGATCACTAAAAAAGATCAGTGGAATCAAAAGTAAACCGATGATTCTTCCCTTCTTACCACCTTTCCACATTAACAATATCCACAACGAAGCATAAATACTTAGACCAAACCATGACTTGTTAAGATCAGTAAGGAATGGCATAAGGATATCAAATACCGGGTTCGCAATGGTTTGATTGCCAAAATAAAAGAGTGCTTTATCTATTGAATACAAGATATCCAGCATCCTGAATCAATCACACTCTTTATCATTGAATCCTGGTTTCATCATCACTTGTTAATTGAATCGGGGGTTTTCCTGCTTTCTGCCGCACTGAGTTCATGACGCCATGGATTGTGGGATAACTGACGATTTTCAAAACGAGTTTTTGTTTACCCGGAAAATTCATAAGTGTGAGACCTAGAAGGAGCGTCAGGAGACCCTGTCCTACTACACCGGGTAATGACATAATCAAACCGAGTATAACTAAAATTGCACCAAAAACATTTTTTAGAATAATCAATGATATTTTGATGGCTGGATGTTGTTTCTTTAATTTCTCACGATATGAAGAACGGTGGAGAAAATAATCTGATGGAATAGCAATGATCAAGAGCCGAATTACAAACAGACTGATAACAAACATAAAGATTGATGCACCAAATACCCACCAACCATACTCAGTCATAAGGTCTATAAGCCAGCCACCATATTCTCGAAGCTTATCTGTCATGCAATTTTCATGATATCATTTGTGTAGGCATGAAAAACGTATCTCGTAGGGAAAGGAATAACAAATCTACCCAGTGATTGCGGAGCAATTATTAAATATTGAGTTTTAATTGAACATCCCGTATCGAAGCAACAGCATAAGCAGCCGCACCTTCTCCCATTCCAAGATAACCGAGCTCCTCATTCGTTGTGGCTTTAACAGAAACTTGCTCTACATGTAGTCCCACCGCTTCTGAAATGTTCTCCCTCATTTTTTTGATGTACGGGAATATCTTTGGCTGTTGGAGAATAACTGTGGAGTCGATATTTACAATTTCATAATTTTTTCCTTTGAGCAATCCCGTGATAACCTTGAGAATCACCAAACTTGACATATCTTTATATTGAGGATCAGTATCTGGATAATGCTTCCCAATATCTCCCAGCGCTGCGGCTCCAAGCAGTGCATCACCAATAGCATGACAAAGTACATCGGCATCGGAGTGGCCCAGTAATCCTTTTACCGATGGGATCTCAACACCACCTAAAATTAATTTTCGATTGATGACTAACCTATGAATATCATATCCGATACCGAAGCGCATTGTCGTTGACCTATTCAACTCATTCTTTGATTCAATAAATTTCGAACTGCTTGTGTTGATGCTGTGGTTCTTTCCATTCGATTTTTACATCGGTAACTTGTGCCGCTCGTGGACCTACTTTAACTACTTTGATGAGTTCTTCAATCAGTGATCTCTGTCCTTCAACAAGAATATCAACGTCACCGTTATAGAGATTACTGGCATACCCAATCAATCCGAGTTTCAACGCATGATGATAAACAAAATAGCGGAAGCCCACTCCCTGCACCATACCTCTGACGACTATGTGTGCCCCGACTTCCATAACTCCTAATTTGTTTTGTGAAAATACAAGTAAATTGAGAGAAAGTCAATAGAGCAAAAATCCAGGTAGAATAGCTAACCGACCCTTTCAAAAAATAATCCTTGCTTTTGATAAAATTTAGTCGTATTATGACTACGCAATCAACAGTACACCGTTGTGTTGCTTTTAGGATCGAAGCTGATGTACCGTTTGAACCTTATCAAGGTTAGTGTCGCCAGCAAGTCATAATCGCAAGATAGGTGAAATGTGAAATGCCGGTCTTGCGATTTATCATTTTAAGAGCAAACAAAGTTGGCGTACACTCATGACCCTGAGCATCGGGTTTACATGTAAGAAAGGATTGTTCCATGGAACAAGGAACAGTAAAGTGGTTCAACGGAGCTAAAGGTTATGGCTTCATCTCACGACAAGGCGGAGAAGATGTGTTTGTACACTTCAAAGCAATTGCTGGAGATGGATACAAGAACCTGAACGAAGGCGATCGTGTCGAATTCGAAGTCGAACGCGGTCCAAAAGGACTCCAAGCCACAAACGTTACAAAAATCTAAGTAAATTTTTGAACGAACAGAGAACCCTGTCCACAAGACGGGGTTTTTTGTTTTAAATAGGATCAAATCTACGGTCATCGTACTGCGAATCTCCTCATACCATATCGTGTAGTCCACCTTCCCTAATCCTCCATAAAATAAAGAAAACTATTGATTTTCATTCCCAAATTATTTATACTCTCAGAATCACATTGTTGCGTCTCGAACCCTTCGAGCACAATTCCTCAGTAAGACATCAATAATCATAGGAGCAATCATGAAACG
>DASRUF010000219.1:0-2055 GCA_035655575.1 Bacteroidota bacterium
GGAAATTATTTCTTTGAATTAAAGATATTCCTTCTTTAAACATTTTATTTCGCCTTGTCCGGCGAGTAACTTTTACAAGCTACATCCTTGTACCTTGCCCTTCGGGCCAGCCTTCGGCTGTTCAAATTCGTTCCAGACGAATTTGTCTTTGAAGAAAAGTAGGCAAAAGAATTTTCTCCGGACACCTTGGCCCCAAATAAATTTGGGGCTCCCCGTGATGTTCGTTGCTGTGACATGCCGTTGACCAAGCCCTTCCCTAGACCTGACCTTGCAGGCATGCTGCGCATGTCCAAAATCGCTCCCGGCGAATTTGTCAGATTCGCCTCCCAGCTCAGATGAGCTAAAAATGACATGACCTCCAAGGACGGAGGAAATGCAGAAGAATTGTATGGAACAATCCCTGCCCTGCCTCAGAGCCGCTCATTTGTGCTTCCCGCACAAATGCCCCTATAACTGCCGACCGACTCAGCATGACAAAAGGGGAACAAAATATCCAAACAATGAAATAAGCCAAGTAGACACCTCTAACATGAGCAAACTATACTCATTAACAATGCTATAAATGCAAGTATGGAGAATATTTTGAAAAATACCAACCTTCTTAAATACTCATATTTAAAATCATGTATGAATATTTTACTTTGTTTATTTTGTCTATTGATTCCACACTTATGTAATGGCGATACAGAATTGAATGATTCTGATATAAAAGAACTTACCGATATAATGGTCATGGAAACCAAACATAATACCGCAGCCGTTCAAGTATTTTTCTCTCTGCGGGAAATATTTCAAGAACGTCTAAAAATTGCTGGGGGTTTACATTATTGTGGAAAAGATGAACTAGCAATTGAAATTATGCCTTCGGTAACTGAATTATCTCTTGAAGCAGTTGATATTGTTGATTCTATTGATTTAAGCTCCATCGGCATAACAACATTAACAGATAAGGATAAATCTCTTTTAATAAAACGAGCTGTCACGGCGGCAACAGTTTATGTTTATTCTACCGTAGAACTTGGAGAGTTTTTTGAGATTATTACACCCACATACAAAGATGACATCTGTAATGCAGTGATTAAATCATACAAAAGTATTCTAAGCGATTTACAAAAATAAAATGCATAAGAAACATCTCAATATCAATTTATGTATGAAACATTATTTACTATACTAAAAACAGTGTTCATAGCGACAGTTAGTTCGTGGATTACTGTTAAGCTCTCTCTCAGAAAATTCCAAACTGAGAGATGGTGGGAAAGAAAGGTTGAAGCCTATGAACGTATTATTGAGGCTCTACATCACACCAAGGCTTTTTCCGATGCTCATCTTGATGCTAACCACGAAGGACGCGAGGTGTCTAAGGAGCGTGATGATGAACTGAGACGCCGTTCAAGGGAAGCTCACTTTGAAATTGCCAAAGCTGCTGATATGGCAGCTTTTTTCCTCTCTGAAGAAGCTAAAAATCGCCTAGATCGTTTCCTAGTGGAAGAAAGGGAAGCATCAAACACAACAGACTGGCAGATATATTTAGAATCAGACTGGGCAGCAACAAATTCTTGTCTTGAAGATTTTATAAAGATTGCAAAAAAAGATCTTAATACAAATAACTAGAGAATCCGCATGTCCTACATTGAAGAATCCCTCTCAACCGACGAAGAAATCCGGGAGATTTTTAAATTTCACTGGGTGGCAAAACTACCCATGATTCTCTGGTTTGTTCTCCTGATCACCATTCCTCTGGCAATCTGGGAATGGCTCAAACTCCGCAACACCGAAATGGGCATAACCAACAAACGTGTGATACTCAAGACCGGGATCATTAGCCGGCATTCCGATGAAATGAAGATATCATCGATTGAAACGGTGGAAATTGAACAAGGCATCATGGGCCGTATCCTAGGTTTTGGCATGGTCAAGGTTACCGGCAAAGGGATCAGTGATCTGGTGTTCACCAGGATTGATGACCCGATGAATGTCAAACGCAAGATTGAAAGTGTTGAACCTGCAAAGGATTAGTACATCCAATTCATTCCAGATAATTAACGCAAAATA
>DASRUF010000220.1:0-2130 GCA_035655575.1 Bacteroidota bacterium
GACCGTTCAATCAGCATACAGCCACCTGAGACCATCTCAACCTCGCCTACATTGTGCAACTGATCTGTAACAATTTTTATAGATAAATGGTAAGGAAAAAATGATTCTATCAGGGTCGTATACAGGGTTGGCGTCTTCCAACATGAGGGTTGGACGTTACCATTCTTATCTTCAAATTTACTGCCGACAATGGCAACTTTGGGGTTTTCATGGATGAACCGAAATAATTGCTCAAAAAAATCCTTTCCCAGGGCCGCATCGGGATTCAGCAGTAATATATGCTTCCCTTGGGAAGATCGAACCCCCTGATTGACAGCGAAAGCAAATCCCCTATTCACACCATTGCGGATGAGGGTAAGATTGGGAAATTCCTTTTGAATAACTCCCACAGTGGAATCTTCAGAGGCGTTATCAACGATGACAACCTCATATTGCTGTTTTCCCATGAGTTGTGAGATGACTGATTCTAAACAAGATGAGATATACTGCTCAGCGTTGTAGGTGATGATGATAACTGAAAGGTCTGACATCAATCAAAAATTAGTTATCCAAGGGCTGAGACTTCGAATGAAAAGATTTAATAAACCAAAATTGTATCGTTCGTAGAACAACATAGATAAACCCGAGAGGAAACAATATAACCCAGGAAAGAAGATTCGCAATGAGGCGAATGAACCGTCTAGGATATTGCCATCGCCATCGAAGTCGAGGTAGAAATTTAAAAAAATTACTCCTGAGGAGATAAAATCCACCAGCAGTTTCATCACATAATTTTAGATAATTGAAGTTTGACAACAAGCCCAATACTTTTAACAACGTGAATGTGGGCTCTTGTGTTCTTGCAATGTAGACAACATCAAACTTCTGCGCACGAATTTGCTTTAACATCTGTAATTTTTTTAACAAACTCATTGCATCAGATGATATGATTACCCTCTCATTCTTGAACACACCGGTTGGATCGTACCGGTAGAGCAATGTCCATGCAACATTTGATAAATGCTGCTTCCCAAGGTCACGTATTCGTCTTGCATGGGGCTCCGAGCAGGAGAGGATCATCAATCCTTTTTGAAATTTCCTTTCATCTGGGATAGGATTTATGAATATAGAGAAGATTCCGCGCATGAAAATAAATATTCTTGTCAACTATTTAATAGATGATAATATAATTCTTCATATTGCTGCGCTATTTTACTCCATGCATATTCTGAACGAGCCCTCAGGTAACCATTCTCTGCAATTTTCTCTCGAAGACGTTCATCACCAAGAAGCTGTATTACCGCATCTGCGAACATCGTTGGTTCATCAGCGATGAAAATCTCCCTACCGTTTTCACAATGATATCCTTCTGCTGCTACAGAGGATGAAACGATCGGTTTTTTCATCGCCCAGGCTTCTAGAATTTTTCCGCGCATGCCAGCACCCAGGCGAATAGGGGCAATGAAGATCGTGGCTTTTTCATAATATGGTCTTAAATCATCAACCCAACCGGTAACAACAACATTGTTATCAAAGGATAATTGTTGTATCTCTCTCGGTATCTCACCACCCACGATATAGAGCTTGACATCAGGATACTTTTTTCGGATTAATGGTAAAATGTCTTTCGAGAAATGGATCATCGCATCAACATTTGGAGGATGACGAAAGTACCCGACAAAAAGGAGAGACTGCCGTTCGGCTTGCATTGAATGAGGCAAAAAGAAGGAAATATCAATTCCCATCGGGGAAGTACGCACATCAAGTTTTGGATTATATTGTTGAATGTATCTTGCGTCTTCCTTCGTTAAAGCTACGACGGCATCAAATCGAGAACAAATTGAGTTTTCAAAATTTACCATCACCATCCAGCGATAAAAATAATCCAATTTTTCTAAAAAGGAAGCATGAAGCATATCTCGCCAGAGTTTTCGAGATTGTACTTCAATTTCAGTGAAGACGGAAGCTGTGTTGTACTTCTTCACAATATTGATCAGATATGCCATTTGAAGATATTCATATTGAACAACATCATAATCATTCGAAAATAATTCCTTCTCAAGGGCTTCTTTCATTTTCGGATTTGCAAAATCCTTGACAATCTCGTGAGGTTTGATATGGAACCAATCGGGTTCATTCAATGATTGTCCT
>DASRUF010000221.1:0-5474 GCA_035655575.1 Bacteroidota bacterium
AAAACGAGTCTTGGGAATGAAGCTTCATATAATGCGGGATTTGCATTTGTCAGATATATCGCACAGAAATACGGCGATGATAAGTTGGCGGAAATTTCTCGTAATCTTTCCAAGATTACTGCGATGACTATCGATGGTGCAATCGAAAAGGCAATAGGTAAAAGCGGTGGAGTCTTATATGAAGAGTGGAAAGAATTCCTCCGTAAAGATTACGATGCTCGTACATTTTCTCTCAAAGACAATATCGTTACCGGCACAATCGTGGCGGATGTTGGGTTTGCAAATTTTTATCCAACATTTTCACCTGATGGTTCAAAACTTGCCTATGTCAGCAACAAGCAGGCTGATTATTTTGCACTATCTTCAATCTATGTTTATGATTTCAAATCAAAAACCGAGAAGTTACTTCAATCAGGCGTGAGATCAAACCTCACATGGTCAATCGATGGAAAGAAAATTTACTATGCTAAACACAGTCGCGACAATGCTCATTGGTCAAATCTCATGGATTTATATGTTTATGACCTTGGGGAAGAAAAAGAAACAAGAATAACCCATAGTTTACGAGCAAATGCGCCCTCGGTATCACCCGATGGAAAAACTCTCGTCTTCATTGCCGGCTCAGATGGGACGTTGAACCTTTTTACTCTGAGCATAGATGATTCAAATGTTCGTCAACTCACACGGTTTACAAATGGCGAACAGGTCTACAATCCGAAATGGTCACCCGACGGTAAGAACATCGTTTTTGATTACTCTATAAAAGATGGCCGAGACATCGCTCTTTTTTCCGTCGAGAGCGGAGACGTCGAATTCATTCTTGCCTCTCCTCACGATGAACGAAATGCAATCTTTACTCAAGATGGTTCGAAAATTATTTATTCATCCGATAAGACAGGCATTTTCAATGTATATCAGTATGATTTTATTACAAAGGAATCTTCGCAATTGACTAATGTTTTGGGAGGAGCGTTCATGCCGTCGATGAATGGTGATCATCAACTTGCTTTTTCTTCGTATACCTCGGACGGATACAAGATCGCTATCATTGATAATCCACAACCATTATCAAATCCTTCTGTTTATGTGAAACAAGAGGAAACCTCCTTCGTGTCTGCAGAACGTCTTTCATCTGATAACGGTGCAACAACACAACAGAAGGATTGGCAAGCATTACGATCCTATGACGATTCACAATACCCCCAATATGAGGACACACCGTATAAAAATACAACAACCAGTTTAACGTTAGTGCCATTTATTCGCGTCGATAATTACAATCCGAAGAATAAGGGTATAGATGTAGTTAAATTAGGCCTCTATGGGTTTTCGTATGATGTTCTAGACCATTATGGATTCTTTGCGGGAGCGGCGATAAACAAGACGGGTGAACGTGATCTATTTTTTATCTTCGATTATCGCGGGCAAGTCCCCGGTTTGAGCCATATCGGGTTAGAGCCTAATCTTTCTCTCGAGGTCTATAATATCACTCGAAAAACGGATTCCTACATCTCATTACCACTCGATACCATTCCTGTTAATATTTCCTACAATCTAATTCAGTTCGATGTCGCTATGAAACAAAAATTTCTTAGTGAGGCATCTGAGGTTGAGCTGCGCTACTCTCATAGTCGTTACGATGCCTCGATTGGTTCTTTTATTTTACCAGAGAGCAATGCTCTCATACCGGCCTTTAGCTCGTTGTATCTGGTTGGGAATGATATTTCTGCTACGTGGCGTTATGAAAAAAATGGTCAATCGAGAACACAGGAAATTAATCCGATCGGTAGAAAGATACGATTACGTTATGACTATGAGTTTCATAAATTTAATCCTACCAGCGATTATGAAATTTCCAACGGGTTGTTGGTGCCCAAATACCAGAAGCCAACATTCCATCGATTAGAGTTAAGTTGGCGTGAACAGAGTAAATTGCCGGGATGGAAGCATACACTTTCAGCTCATCTACGATCTGGCTCTATTTTAGGTCCACCCGTAGATAGTTTTTTTGATTTTTATATTGGCGGGCTGGCGGGAATGAAAGGTTATCCGTTTTATTCCTTAGGTGGGAATGAGTATCTGTTTACCAATCTCACGTATCGGTTTCCGGTTTGGGAAAACATCGATTTACGATTTCTCCATTTGTATTTTGATAAACTCTATGGTGCTATCTATGGGGATGTTGGAACAGCCTGGACTGATGGTGGTGTGAGAGGGCAAAAATTTAAACGAGACGCTGGTGTTGAATTACGCCTCGAAACGTTTTCATTTTATTCATATCCAACTCGTATCTTTTTTAATGCAACTTATGGCTTTGATCAGTTTACACGACCTGTGCGTGATACACAGTTGTTGGTAACCTATGGTAAAGAGTGGAGTTATCATTTTGGTGTACTATTTGGATTCGAGTTTGATTAAAAGAGAAAGAACATTCCAATGACATATCGTATAATTTATTTGTTTCTGGTTCTTTTGATGGTTTCATCCGCAGAAAGTGAGGAACCTTTGAGTCTTCACCTGACGGGTGTTCCGAAGGTCGATCTGTTCTCACCGAATTGGTTATCGTCGAACAATTTTTCACAGACAATTATGATGCAAGAGTTGCTCGAGTCATCTTTGCCTCAAGAAAAATCCCCTTGGATAGCGAGTTTACTCTCGTTGGCAGTCCCCGGTGCAGGTGAAGTGTACGCAGAGAGTTATTTGAAAGGGGCTTTATTCTTTGCCGTTGAAGCTGCATCTTGGCTCGTCGTTTATAATTTTGATAAAAAGGGAGATCAACAAACTGAATTTTTTCAAAATTATGCAAATACTCATTGGAGTGCTGTCCGTTATGTGAACTGGACCATGAATAACCTTTCGGTATTGAATCCCGATCTCAATGCTGGTGATTACGATCCGCTAAGGGGAAATCCTGCCGCAGATTGTGATCCACCATTTTCTTGCGTAAACTGGGAAGAACTCAATCGATTGGAACGGGATGTTGCATCTGGACGAACGAATGGATATACCCATGTGTTACCTTACTATGCAGAACAACAGTATTTCGAACTTATCGGTAAGTATGATCAATTCAGCCGTGGTTGGGATGATGCGGATCTCAATGATAACAATATTCCCATTCGTAGTAATTCTCAAATGTATTATGCTTACGCAAGGATGCGAGCGAAAGCAAACGATTATTACGACGTGGCAGGCGCATTTGTCAGCGTCGTTGTTGTCAATCATATACTCAGTGCACTTGATGCGTACTGGTCAACGGCGCGTTATAATAATGCGTTACGGGCGGAGGTCAAGATGAAAATGCTCCCTTCACCAATCGGTACGATCCGTGTAACTGAAGCGAAAGTAATTTTTTATTTCTGATAGGTGGGAAAACTCTTTCCTTATTTAGGAACTCTCCAAAGATTGTATATACCGGTCAAGAAGAATATTATATTTGCCAACCACGCTGTTAGCAGTGGATGGAGGTCTCCATTGTCGCCAAACGCTTGGCTGACCTTTAGAAAAATCATGTAGAGGAAACAGATTGCACAAGCAATGCCAAACGCCACCCCGGGACCACTTCGTCGTTTGATAAATGCAAAAGGCACACCAAAAAGAACTACGATGATGTTGGCAAAAGGAAAAGAAATCTTACTATAATAATCTACCAGCCATTGTGCCACTTCCTGACCCGAGCGTTGTTGATTGCGGATAAATTGTCCAAGGTCAGTGTAATTCATTTCGTCTGGCTTTTCTTGTTTTTTACGAAGATCGTCAGGCGTAAAATTAAGCGCTCCAATGGAATATGAAGCAAACCATTTAATATCTTCTCCAGATGTAAATCGTCGTTCCGTTCCCTTGGTGAGAGTCCACGTTCCCGTCTGGGAGTTCCATTGCATCTGATCTGCGTCGTACCGTACGGAGACTGTCGTGAGGTCATCTTGGAGAAAATCTTGAATGCTGACATGATGAGCAGTATTGTATTGGTCATCGAACATGCCTATAGTGATAATCCTCGTCTTCGAATCTTGAATGAAGATATTACTTTTTGAAAAATATTTGAGATTTTTCTGAAAGTAAACCCTCCCGATATCAAACTTTTGTTTATTCGATGAAGGAACAACCCATCCATTAAAGTAGATCGCTATTGATGTGATAATTATTGAAAAAAGTAAAAGGGGTGCCATAAAGCGATATAAACTGAGTCCACTGGCTTTTAACGCTGTTACTTCATTAAATGTCGAGAGGCGACTTGTTGTGAAGAGTGCTGAAAGAAGCATAGCAACGGGGATCATCAGATTGATGATTTCAGGAATGAAATAGAAATAATATGTTGCAAGAATTGTCATAGTAGCATTGCGATCAAGGAAGTCATCGAGGTTTTCCATGAGATCGATAGCAACAAATATGATGGTGACTGAAAGGAGGGCAAAGAAAGCAGTTACCATGAATTGTTTTAATAGATACCAATCGATTTTTTTCATAAAACTTCATTGCCATCAGTGTTCGAGGATTCGGGAGATCTCAGAGATACTGGTACAAAACGACGAAGTGATGACCAATTAATCGTAAGTGTATCGCGTCCCATTCGAATTGTTAAATAGATCCCGAGAATGCTGAGAATGATATTTGCCATCCACATACCAAGCCAAGGTGTAATAATTCCTCTGTCCGCTAATTTTTCGCCACCAATAAGCGATGCCCAATACAGAAGAAAGAATCCCAAACTAAACGTTGCAGCTACACCGAATGTACCACGTCGAGCAATCATCCCAAGCGGTGCACCGATGAATATAAATACAATTGAGGCTGCCGGAATAGCATATTTTTTGTGAATTTCTACTAGATACTCATTAATCGTTTTTTGATTGGAGTTGATCGTCATTATTTGGAAATCAATCATCCGTTCCATACTTCGCGAGTGATTCAGTGCTTTTATGATAGCTTGTGATCTGTTTTGGGTCCCCTTCATCACTTGTTCGGGTATCGGTATGTAAGGCTGCATATCAAGATGCTCGAGCGAAGATGATAATGCTTTCGTTCGTGCTGTAGAATTAAGTTGTTCGAGACTATCAACGAGTCCCAACATTACTTGAGCGCTGAGTTCCCGGTCGCCCCGAGAGAATGTTCCTTCACCTGAACGCTCAAAGTCAAAACCTTCCGCATCCATTACAATGCGGTGTTTTTGATAACGCATTCTGCGATAGTTCTGTGGCTCGTTCGTTTTTAATTGGTGAATTTCTCCATTGTATAAGTCCATGATAAGCTTTCGATAATCGGGAGTAAAAGATATTTTTCCTTGTTTTGCTGTTACAACAACATTGGTTGCCGGTTCAGTATAGTCATAGATGGTAATGCCCTCAAGATCATTGGAGTGTTCAAAAGTTCTTCTTGCAAGAATGCTGTAGCCGGCAATATCCTGTGAAAATAAGCCGGGAACGATTGTAAGTGTCGGTTTTGTTCTTCTAATATCAATGATGAGTGTTTTTGCA
>DASRUF010000222.1:0-3491 GCA_035655575.1 Bacteroidota bacterium
ATTGCCTTTGCCGCGGGGACAATTGCTTTGTTGATAAGCGGCAAAAGTTACGGCGGTGTTTACCGAAACATTAGCTCGCATTTTAGAATCGTTATAAATCTTATTCAAATGAAACAAATCATTTTATTCTCGATCATCTCATTGTCGTTTGTATTCTGTTCATCAGTGTCGGATAAAACATCCGAACAACATGCGTATCGAAAACAAAAAAACGATTAGACAGAGATGAATCTTAAAGGGCAGGTTAAGTTAATTCGGGAGAACACATACAAAGCAGTTGAAAAAAATGGAGAAGTTCAAAGGGGTGTAAGAAAAGATAGTGTCATCTATATATTTAACGATAAGGGAAATAAAATCGAAATGTATAGTTACAAACCAGACGGAAGCCTTGATTGGAAATCCACTTACAAGTATGACAGTAGTGGGAATAAGATTGGAAGGAATATGTACAAACCAGACGGAAGCCTTGGTGTGAAATACACTTCCAAGTATGACAGCTATGGGAATATCATTGAAGATATGAGTTACGATTCGACCGGAAGCCTTAATTGGAAATCCATTTACAAGAATGATAGCAATGGGAATGTCAGTGAAGAGTATATGTACAAACCGGATGGAAGCCTTGAGTGGAAATACACCTGGAAGTATGACGGCAATGGGAATAAGATTGAAACGAATTGGTACAACCCGGACGGAAACCTTGCAAGTAAACAAACTTACAAGTATGACGATAATGCGAATCAAAGCGAAAGAAATCGTTACAACCCCGACGGAAGTTTAAAAGCGAAATACATTTACAAGTATGACTATGACAAAAATTTTAACTGGATAAAAAGAATTGAACTTGAAAATGATATACCATTGTCCATTTGGGAAAGAGAGATTGAATATTTTTAATTATCAGCAGTTTTGCGCTTGTGGTAAACATTACAGCTAAAAAAAAGTGTTACAAGAAAGATGATGATGATGGATAGTATACATGTCCGCTTTATCGTTATTTCTGTCTTTCCTATCATACCGATGTTCATCCCTTTGTGCACGTACATTTTGAGATTGCTCAGGCACTAATAGATTATTTAGTTTGGAATATCCAAGTCGGCGCTTCCAAATTTTGCCGATTCTACATTCATTGCATTTCGCCCGTTCCTTTTTTATCTTTAACAACAATTAACTGTATCGAGGTTTACCTAAGAGCTACGCATTGGTTTCGCTTCACTTTTGCACATCGGATTCCTGGGGAGGATTGGAAATATATGCATCTACATTGATGGTAGAGCTTCAGAAGCTTGGATGCGATGTTATCTCAATCTGTAAGCCAAGTTCAAAGATTCAACAGTTTCTCACAGCCAACGGAGTTCGATGTGAGCACTTTTCCAACAACAGGAAAATCAGTCTATCCTCCCTTCGGCTGATCAGAAATATCATCGAACAACGTAATGTCGAAGTGCTTCATGTGCATTTTCATAGGGATATTTGGATACCATCGATTGTTCTAAAAGATGATTCACAGAGAAAATTGTTTCTTAGTGTTTACATGGGCGTCACGAGCAAGAACGACATCTTCCATCGGTGGATTTATCGACGGGTGAATGCCATTTTTTCGTCTTCTGAGGAACTTAACTCTCGCTTACACACATTGTATCCCGTGGCGAAAGAGAAAATTCATTATTTGCCATACGGCAGAAAGCTGGAGTTGTATTCGGTAGATCAGCACCGTCGTCGCTCCATACGGTCAAAACTGAACGTAGGAGAAGACGAGATGCTTGTCGGGACCATGGTCCGGATTGATCCTGGAAAGGGAGCGATGGATTTTGCTCGCAGCTTTTTGTATCTTGACAAAGCATTGCAGGCAAGAGTGAAATACGTTATTGTCGGCGAGCCAACACGCAAGAGCCGTGCGAAAGCAAATGAATCACCCTATGAGCCGCCGTGCGAAGCATACCTTCAACAACTCGAAGCGTTTATCACCAAAGAGAAGTTGAGTGACAGGATTATTCTTGCAGGGTTTCAAGAGGATCTGACTGGATATTTGGGTGCGATGGATGTCTTTGTTTTTCCAAGTCGTGATGAACTCTATTCGTTAGTTGTTCTCGATGCAATGGGCATGGGATTACCTGTGGTGGCGGCAAGAGCGGGTGGTAATCTTCGGCAAATCGAGGACGGTTCAAATGGACTTCTTTATAACGTAGCAGATAGTAGTGATTTAGCTGATAAACTTTCGACCTACATAAAAAACCCTGAGCTACGAAAACAGCACGGTCAATCAGCGAGGCAGTTCGTTGAAAAAACACATAGCATGAACAATACCATTCATCTCTTGAAGAATTTCTACGCAATGGATCGCTCAGGTCTGAATAAATAATCATTTATGCAAACAAAAGCCACGAATAAAATCCATATACCTTTCAACAAACCGTATATCGATCAGGAAGTCCTCGATTATATCAAGGTGGTCATTGATTCAGGAAATCTCAGCGGTGATGGATCGATGTGCAAAGAGGTCGAGGAACAAATACGGCGGTTATTTTCGGTAAAACATGCCCTGCTAACGACTTCATGCACACACGCACTTGAGATGGCAATGATGATGTTAGATTTCCAACCCGGTGATGAGGTGATTACACCAAGTTTTACATTTGTTTCAACAGCGAACGCAATTCTCAGAGGTGGCGGTAAGCCGGTGTTCTGTGATATTAATGATCAAACATTCACACTTGATGTAAAAGATTTTGAGCGAAAAATCTCGAAGAAAACGAAAGCCGTTATTCCAGTTCATTACGCCGGCGTTGCAGCCGAGATGGATAGTATCATAGAAATTGCAAATACGCATAGAATAACTGTCGTTGAAGATGCAGCACAGGGAGTGAATGCAAAGTATCGGGGACGATATCTTGGAACGATAGGAGATATGGGCGCTTATAGTTTTCATGATACAAAAAATTATGCAAGCGGTGAGGGAGGGGCATTCATTACGGGGAATGAGATATACGCTCGACGAGCTGAGATCATAAGAGAGAAGGGAACGAACCGAGCCAATTTTCTTCGCGGTGAGGTCGACAAATACACTTGGGTAGATCATGGAAGCAGCTATGTTTTATCAGATATTCTTGCAGCGGTATTGAAGTACCAATTGGATAAACTCCAAACCATTCAGGAGCGGCGACGTACTCTATATGAATTTTATCATAAAGAATTGAAAGACTTGGAACACCAAGAAAAACTTCGATTACCGTTGATCCCCGATCATTGTGAATCGAATTACCATCTTTTTCCTATCGTGCTTCCGAGCGAGAGCCAACGCAACGTATTGATGAAGAAATTAAAAGATTATGGGATCGGTGCGACATTTCATTATATTCCTTTACATTCTTCTCCTTACGCACGAACATCGTTAAACACACAAGATGTTGTTCTACCAGTAACCGATAGGGTCGCCAACACACTTCTTCGTTTACCGTTGTATCCCCATCTCAACGATAGCGATATTTTTT
>DASRUF010000223.1:0-5403 GCA_035655575.1 Bacteroidota bacterium
TCTGCGTGCACTGATCAGAAGGTTGTGAATTATATCGATAACACTGTTCGTGTGACGTTCGATCTTCAGGCAGGATTTCAAGACCATTCTGTCCGTATTGATATAGATACTGCTATCTACTTTCAAGCAATCTTATCTGCAGCCGTACCATTTGCTGGTCCGATAGCGAGTTTCACCACTGAACTGACGCGCGAACAACATCATATGGCAGTGGTCTGGGGAAATGGCTTTCCAACAACAATGATAGATACGGTTACGTTCACTCTGGCACAATCACCGCAGTACTTTGTCGGATTAAGGATTCAAGCTGACACCGTATGGATTAAAATTCAGGATCGTCCGTTCGAGTATATGTGAGGCATCGGTTTAGCAACTCTATATTCACTTCTTTTACGTCCCCAATTAAATCCTTGCTAATCTTCCACATTTTTGCTATTATCTAAGGAGATTTCAACCAATAGTTACCTTGAATTAGTGCAAGTTACAAAGCCGCTTCCTACAGAATTATCTCATCTTGAAGAAGTAAATGAGTTGATGCAGCGTCGGCGCGAAGAGCTTGAAGAGCTTAAGCGTCGGGGTATCAATCCTTATCCCTATTTCTTCACTCAAACGCATTTCTCAAAAGGAATACTCGATTCGTTTAAAGATGAGGATCCTCAGTATAATGTTGCTATTGCCGGACGCATCATGTCTCTGCGTCGCATGGGAAAAGCATCGTTCTGCCATATTCAAGATTCGCAAGGGAAAATTCAAGTATACCTGAAAAAGGATGATTTGGGTGAACTTTATGATTCATTCAGGTTACTCGATATCGGGGATATCATCGGCGTTGAGGGATTTGTTTTTCGAACGAAGATGGGTGAAATCTCTGTCCATGCGAAACGATTTGAGTTACTCGCCAAATCGTTGAGGCCGTTGCCAGTCGTTAAGGAGAAAGTCGATGATGATGGAAATAAAGTTCTCTTCGATCCCTTTGCCGATAAAGAGCTTCGGTATCGTCAGCGATATGTCGACCTCATCGTCAGTCCTGGTGTCAAAGAAGTTTTCATCAAACGAGCAAAGATTTTTCAATCTATACGAAATTTTCTCGATGCGAAAGGATATATCGAAGTAGAAACTCCGATACTACAGCCATTATACGGCGGCGCTTTCGCCCGACCGTTCGTGACGCATCATAATGCGCTTGATGTCGATTTGTATTTACGTATTGCAGATGAGCTTTACTTGAAGCGTCTAATTGTCGGCGGCTTCGATGGCGTCTATGAGTTCGCCAAGGATTTCCGTAACGAAGGAATGGATCGCTCCCACAATCCTGAGTTCACAATGCTTGAGCTTTATGTTGCATATAAGGATTATCATTGGATGATGGAATTGGTGGAGCAATTAATCTGTAATGTGGCTAAACAAATTCATAATGCTTTGCAATGCACTGTTGATCAACACACAATCGATTTCACATCACCATGGAAGCGAGTAACTCTGTACGATGTCATTCGAGAACATACAGGAAAAGATCTCCGGGGGAAATCAGAAAAGGAATTATATGCCATTGCAAAAAATTTCCATCTTGAAGTAAAGCCAGAGGCAGGCATTGGAGTGATCATCGACGAAATCTTCAGTGAGGTAGTTCAACCTAATCTTATTCAGCCGACATTCATTATTGATTATCCAATTGAGTTATCTCCTTTGGCAAAAAAACATCGCGAAGGTCCCGGTTTAGTCGAACGATTTGAAGTTATTCTCAACGGTCAAGAATTGTGCAACGCATTCAGTGAATTAAATGATCCCATCGATCAGCGTTATAGGTTTGATGAGCAAATGAAACTTCGCGCTCGTGGGAATGAAGAAACCCAGCCGCTTGACGAAGATTTTCTCCGTGCCATAGAATATGGAATGCCACCGACCGCAGGGCTGGGTATCGGCATGGATCGTCTAACAATGATTATGACAAATCAACATTCAATTCGTGATGTCATTCTTTTTCCTCAAATGAAGCCAGAACATTAACTATGCGAATATCGTTTCTCATATTTCTCATTCTTATTTTTCATTCTCTTCTTTATGCAAGCACTGATGGCATATTAGAAGGTAAAGTTGTTGACAGAGAGAGCAAAGAATCGCTCGTCGGTGTGACTGTTGCCATTATCGGCACATCGATAGGTGTGGCAACGGATGTGGAGGGGTATTTTCGCATCAGTAATTTGCCAGCAGGAACTTATGATGTCCGTTTTTCAAGTGTGGGGTATCAGCCGATAGTGTATAAGAAAGTTTCGATTCGTCAGAATCTCCGGACCAAGGTGTCAATTGAGCTGATTCCGACCGCCGTGGAGTTAGGTGAGATCGAAGTCTTGGCTGAACGACCATTAATTGAAAAGGACGTGACAAGCACAAGTTTTTCTATTGGCAGTACACAGTTAGAACGGTTATCTGTGAGGGATGTCCAGGAGCTTGTGACCGTTTTTCCGAGTGTGACAGCAGAAGGGAATGTTCGGGGCGGCAAGACATCGGAGGTTGTCTATTTAGTCGATGGGTTGCCACTTCAAGACGTTGTTGGTGGTGGGATGGGCAGTTCATTACCCAAGAGTTCAATCACAGAGTTTTCGATTCAGTCCGGCGGATTTGAAGCAGAATATGGCAATGCTCTTTCTGGAGTTATTAATATCATTACGAAAAGAGGAGGGGATAGGTTTTCATCCGTTATGAGGTTTGAGCGTGATAACTGGGTAGGGAACGGTGCGAATAAACAACACAATAATTTGACGGAAATGGAGTTGACGCTCTCAGGGCCCGTTGCGAAAGAACGACTCTACTATTTCATGGCAAATACAATCCAATTCAACGACACACGGTGGTGGCAAGATTTTGATGATTTTTTTAACTCGCCGATCACCCGTGACTTTAACGGTTTCGGAAAACTCGATTGGAACGTTTCCTCGAAGGTGCGCTTAACTGCACAAAGTGTGTATTCGTTGCGTTGGTGGCGTGATTACGAATTTAGCTGGCGGTTTAATCTCGATGGGTTACCAAAAAGGAGCCGATCGTCATATCGTACCACGGCATCAATCTCTCACACGGTATCGGATATTGTGCACTATTCCTTGAATCTGAGTCATTACTATCTTAGATCGAGAATCGGTGAAGAAGATAAGAATGCTCTTGATCTGACACCATATGAATATGATTTCTTTCTCGAGTATATCGTCGATGGTAATAAGGCGTGGTGGTCTGAGACACAGCAGAAAATTTATACAGCGAAGGGGGATCTTAATATTCAACCCAATCCACGAAATGTATTAAAGTTTGGATTTGAGGTCAATCAATACGATATCTTTTCCGACGTAGTCAAGTATGAGCCACAACGGACCTATTATGGGAAGATTCTGGCCGATGAACCTTTACTGAATTTCAGTTCTACGTATCACTATTATCCACGGACGGGAAGCCTCTATCTCCAAGATAAATTGGAAGTCGAAAAGGATGGTGCTGTTGTGAATCTCGGATTCCGTTGGGATTTCTTGGATCCACGGAGCGAACGACCTGTTGTCGAGTACGTCACGCCCGATAGCTCCTCCGGGCAATATCAATCTCAGGTAACACGTTTTGTCCAGGCAACACTCAAACATCAGCTCAGTCCGCGTGTTGGGTTGTCATTTCCCCTTATGTGGAACATGTTGCTCGTCATGAACTATGGACATTATTTTCAATTTCCACTTTTTGATTATCTTTATTCTGGCGTCAATCCACAACAACTACGGAGCGGTGTAAGTGTACTTGTGGGAAATCCGGACCTCAAACCAGAACGGACTCATGCCTGGGAGATTGGCGTGAAGTATGGGCTTGATGAAAAAACACTTTTGGGCGTTACATATTTTAAAAAAGAGTTTATCGATCAGATTGATTCAAAGACATTTTTACCCTCAAAAGCTCGTGTGGCTGGTGATTATGGCTTCGCCGAATATGTGAACAACGCGTTTGCCAACGCGGAAGGACTGGAGCTTCTCCTCTCCCGGCATCGTGATGAAAAATTTTCTGGATCGATCTCCTATTCGTTAATGCGAACAGAGGGCGTAAGCGAATATGTCAATCAAGGCATCAACTTGAGTCAGTGGGGGTTTCCAGTCTTGAATCAACCATATCCATTGAGCTGGGATCAGCTTCATACGATAAAAATTCTCTTCGATGTTCTACTCCCGATGGATATTCAAACAAATATTATGTGGACATACAATTCGGGAAGGCCTTACACCTATTTCCCAACGCGCGATGGATTCACTGCCGAGGATACGACGAGGGCTTTTATTCCAAACAATGCTCGCTTGCCGAGCAGCAATCTTGTAAGCGTTAAATTTTCCAGGAGATTCTCACTCGGAGGATTATCAACTTTTTCAGTGTACGGCGATGTAAGAAATCTCCTAAATGCAAAAAATGCACGATGGGCAGACGCTAATGGTCGCATCGGTGGACAATTAGGCGATCTTTCTGCTTATTATGAACCACGAAGATTTTCTTTAGGGATTCGATATGAAATGTAAACGATTGATAAAAGGAATTATAGATTTTTTTCTTATTATTTGTTGTGCTCTTTTTTCGATAACTTGCGAAGAAACATTACCAACCTACGTTGCGCCGCAAAATGTTATTGGTGTACGGACTACGGAAGTAGAACAACTTAATGACCATGTAGCTCCGCCAAGTAGTCCGCTTGTTCGTCTGGTCTTTGTTGCAGAAAACATCCATGATGAAGTGTTTCAGGATTCTGTAAATATTCAGGGGACGGTAGATATCATTTGGATTCGTAAACCAACACGAAGGCGAAGACTCACCATCACTGAGAGGAACATCGTTGATCGTAATTTGATTCGAAATGGAAAGATGACGCTTTCACCGGGACAGCAATTCTCCATGGAGGTGTACTGGGACGTGAGAAGTGATGAGGGCCTCTCTTTATTAACAGAAATGAACTTTGCACGACTTACTCAACGTGTGTGCGATTTCAATGTTGCATGTGCAGACCCTGAGTATTTTGATATCAACGTCACCCTAAACGTTTTTGATCGTATTGGTTATGTAAAGGCAGAGACAAGGGAGTTTCGCTACGTTGGAAGAACGTGTATCAATTGTGGAATTCCTCCATGTCCACCTCCCCCCGGGGGGTGTGGTTAAATCTTGAATTCTGATCGAACCTCTTGGTACCTTGAGCGCTCGATACTGTTATCAAATACCCTGATATCTCCATCAATGCATCTGTGGTAACTGAAAATTTCTGGAGTTTTTTAAATTGAATCTGGAGAAATTTATTTCTGAATATTAGGCCATGATTGGTTTGATTTTCAGCATTACAGCATTAGCAATCTCAACCCCTTCATTCAGTAACATCTCTGCAAACGATTCCTTGAATAATTC
>DASRUF010000224.1:0-2523 GCA_035655575.1 Bacteroidota bacterium
TTCCCTATCGGGGTTGCCACAAGGTAGAGAGTTCCACTCTCTGTATTCATATCGTGGTGGTTACCTCTTTGGATTTCTACGTTTCATCGATTTACCCGTCGCAGTGCCTGTATGACCGAAGCCACCCGATCCTCGTGAAGTTGTGTTCACAAAGAATACTTCCTCCCATACGGCTCTCACAACTGGAGCAACCACCAATTGTGCAATACGATCACCCCTTCGAACAACAAATTTCTTTTTCCCAAAATTAGTGAGAATGATTTTCAATTCACCCCTGTAATCTGAATCAATGGTTCCGGGAGAGTTGA
This sequence comes from Bacteroidota bacterium, assembly GCA_035655575.1. Classification (GTDB taxonomy): domain Bacteria; phylum Bacteroidota; class Ignavibacteria; order UBA10030; family SZUA-254; genus DASRUF01. The sequence goes on from DASRUF010000224.1 coordinate 309, forward strand.
GAATTCCGATATTATGTTTGATTGCCAATCCACTTCGTGGGCGAACTTGCGCTTCATAACCGCTGGGAATCTCGATGGAGAAACCAGTTGGAACTAATATGGTCTCCCCCGGCTTAACGATAATCTCACCATTTACCGCCGCATGAATATCCATGCCCGAAGAGCCGTCAGTTGCATACGAAGGCAATGGTATATCATTGAAATTTGAGTCCACCCTCGAGACGCGTATTTTTATTTTTTTAGTTTTGCTCATAGAATTGTATGAATATAAAGATTTTTTATGTGAAAACAATGAAGATTACTGATAAGATAACTTGACAATACGAGCAATTTTTTATAAACTCAGAAATCAATAATCGAACAAAATACATTGAGAGGGATAGGAGAAAACAATGACCAACCTAAATCAACCTTATACATTAGGCAGATGGTTTGTAAAACCTGGGAACGAAGAAACATTTATTGCAGAATGGAAATCGTTTGCCCGCTGGACATCAACAAACCAACCGGGTGCAGGTACTGGTTACCTTTTGCAAGACCCAGAACATCCACATGAGTTTATTTCATTCGGCGCTTGGGATAACGTTGAAGTCATCAAAGCATGGCGACAACGACCCGAATTTAAAGCTTTCGTTGATAGAGTGAAACCATTATGCGATGATTTCCAGCCGCACACTTTACGGCTCGCGGCAACTTCAAAATACTGATCTCCCCTACTTACCTGATCAATTTACCAAGCGATGTTATTACACTATGTGCACGAGAGAGGGAATTTAATTATTGACTCCTGACGTTAAACTTGTTTTCATAACCTCCTTTTTACGTTCGCTGGCTATAAGTGCATTGAGCATTTTCTTCGGCTTATATTTGGCTGCGCTGGGACTCAGCGAAATGTGGATAGGATTATTGATCGCTTCCGGTTTATGCGGTATGGCTATTGGAACTCTAATCGTAACTAAAGTCACGGATCGCTTCGGACGTCGAAAAAGTTTAATTCTCCTTTCATATACCATGGGGATTGCCGGAATACTGCTCTCTCAATCCTCAGATCTGTTGCCTCTTGTTATATCATCTTTTATTGGAATGATCAATGGAATGGGACGAGACCGCGGACCCCTGCAAGCAATCGATCAATCAGTCATAGCACAGGCATCCGAGCCGAATTCTCGTACATCTCTTTTCGCTCGATACACATTTGTTACTGACATCGGGGCTGCTGTTGGTGCTTTGATCGCAGCTCTTCCCAATTCATTAAATTCGTATCGCATAGCGATTCTCATTTATGGTGCTGCAAATATCATCATAGCTACATTGTATTATTTTATGAGTAAATCAGTAGAAGCACCCAAGCAAGTTAGCACCCACAATGTTATCTCAGAAAAATCAAAAAAAATTATTTTTACTTTTGCGACGCTCTCAACAATTGATAGTTTAGGCGGAGGCTTTATCACACGCTCACTGCTTACATACTGGTTCGTAAAACGATTCGCAGTTGATCCATCCTGGATTGGACCTCTTTTTGCAGCTACCTCTCTTCTCAATTCCATCGCTTATTTTGTCGCAGCACGGCTGGCTAAAAAAATTGGATTAGTTAACACGATGGTTTTTACTCATATACCATCAAGCATCTTTCTTATGCTGGTACCTTCCGCACCAAATTTTCAAATTGCGATGATTCTCTTCGTCATGAGAGAGTTTTTCGCACCGATGGATGTCCCGACGAGACAATCCTACCTCGCCGGGGTTATACCTGATCATGAACGGACGGCGGCGGCGGGTATAGTAAATTTAGCCCGGAATACGTCATGGGTTGTTGGACCGACACTATCGGGTTGGGCGATGACAATTGCACTATCCGCTCCCCTTTACATTGCTGGTATGCTGAAAATATTTTATGATATCTCGCTTTGGTATGCCTTTAGACACATCAGACCACCCGAAGAAATTACCTCCGACACATGACAAGTTAAAATCATTCTTCTATCTTGATTAGAATCTAAAATTTCGATACACTATCACCATCACCCAAATCTAAAAAGTCAAAATTTTACACTATATTTTTATAAGGAGCTATAACGATGCTACTGTATTCTAAGAGTAAAATAATATGGTTTGTCATAGGATACATTCTTGTCAGTCTTGTACCTTTGGCAATTGCCCAACAGAATTTCGATACTGTTCAAGTCCGAAGCTCGAAGATCACTGACGGGGTTTT
>DASRUF010000225.1:0-10995 GCA_035655575.1 Bacteroidota bacterium
CATGTTCAAGTTTTTTTCTTGCAGTTTCTTCAGCCCTTATCCGATTCTCGATGTCGCGCCGTCTTCTTTCCTCATCTTCCGCTTGTCGTATGAGGTCTTCGTCAAATTTTATATTCTTTGCGTGATGTTCTCGTTCACGGAGTTCGGTTTCGAGACGAAGGCGGAGGTTCTGTTCGGCTTTGAAACGAATTTCGAGTTCTCTCCGTTTCTGAGCTTCTTCATCAACTTTTCTTCGGTACTCTTGTTCTACCAAAAGTTTTTGTTTCTCCTCGTCACGTCGCTGTAACTCTTCCTCTAATTTGCGTTTTGCCTCTGCCTGAACTCTGTATTGTTGTTCGAGTTCCCGTCGTTTTTGTTCTTCGTCCATTGCCCTTTTACGAAGAGCTTCCGTCTCCTTTAAAATTTTAACTTCTTCCACTCGTTTTCGGATTTCTTCTTCAAGTTTCTTTCTTGTCAGCTCTTCATTTTGGAGATGTAGCTCGATTTCTTTTCTCTTTTGTTCCTCTTGAAGAATATTTTCCTTGAGTTCTTGTTCTATCTGCTTCCAGTTTTTTTCCTCTTCCATCTTTTTTTGCGCGAGTTCTTCTTTGAGACGGATTTCCTCCCGCAGTTTTTTTCGTTCTTCATCAAACTTTCGTTTCTCATCTTCTCCAAGTTTATTCCTCATGAGTTCTTCTTGTTGGAGACGGAGTTCGATTTCTTTTCTCCTCTGTTCCTCTTTAAGTATATTTTCCTTGAGCCCTTGTTCTGTCTGCTTCCAATTTTTTTCTTCTTCCAACTTTTTTTGAGCGAGTTCTTCTTTGAGACGAATTTCCGCCTGCAGTGTTTTTCGTTCTTCGTCAAATTTTCGACGATCTTCTTCCTCCCACTGACGACGGAGTTGTTCTTCTTTTGCCTTGATTTCCAAATCAAATCGTTGGAGCTCATCTGGAGGATGAACTGGTAGTTCTTGTTCAATTTCTTGTTTTACTTTTTCCTGAGAACTCGTTTGACTAAAAAGTCCCCCTAAAAATCCCCGAATACCTTCAAGCTTTCGTTTTGGTTCGTCTTCTTTTTTAGGCTCCTCGGTCACAACTTTCCGCTGTTGTTCCTCAATTTTTCGGAGGGTATCATGTTCGAGTCCTCTTCGACGAAGTTCTTCGTCGGCCATTCTTCTCTGTGCCTCTATTTGTGGTCGGGTCTGTCCTTTTCCTCTCCCTTGTTCTTCTGAAACTTTATCACGAGATGTTTGAAATGCGCGTTGCCTCGCCTCCTCCTTTCGAATGATCGATTCTTGGTTCCTCTCAGGTTCACGAGATGGTTCCTTTGCTTCTCGAGATGTTTCAGGTTGTTGAGGAGCAGATTGTGAGATGGGTTGCGTCGATGGTCGTTTGAATTGTGCGCCGGGTGAAAGTAACTCAGCCACCTTTTGAGCTTTCTGAATGCGTGCTTTGTATGCCAATGCATTCATATTCTGCGGATCAATTGCTAATAATTTTCCGATTTCAATAAGTGCAGCATGGTAATCCCCGCTATTAATAAGTTGATCGACCGTTCGGAAGTGACTTGCCGAATGAGGCTTGTTCGTAAAATTATTATTGGGAGGCGTGCTTTTCATTAATCTATTGGTTAATTGGCATTTTTAGAATAGGTGTAAAAAATATATTTATTTCTTAGTCTAATGTCAAACATCATTCGTCTATGGCTCAGGGCATTGTCTTATGATAAGTCGACCTTACTTTTAAAAAAGGCAGAATTAACCATTCCCGAAGAGAAGGAGGGTATAATGTGTAACATAAAGGACGGTTGAAATGATTCAAATCAAGGTGTAAAGTGCATTTCACTCGGTGGGGGATTTTAACAGCCCAACATAAGTTTTTGTTTTTATTGGAAAATTGGTACCTTTTCAGCTACATTTATGACAGATTATTGATTCAAGCATGGCTGTTGTTATCGATTTTATGTGATTATTACCACAGCGACAACGGGTTGTAATGTGTAGATTGTAAGTGGTTAATTTAGGAGATGATTATGGACAACAAGATTACCAGTACATTTTCGAACATCGGGGCTTTAGCACCAGCCGAGAAATCTGACCAGACCATCAGCCCCCAGCAGGTCATCACACGTTTAAATTTCGGTCGTGTTGATGGTGAAACGGATAATCGATTTAACACGTGTTTTATAGGAACTGAAACTCTACGTCAAGTCCTTCTGCCCCAGCACTCATTTGTCATCGGAAACAAAGGATCCGGTAAGAGTGCTATATGTCGGTTATTGTGTGAAGACCTTGAAAAAATAAGACCTCTTTTACCCAAAGAATATAAACAGATTTTCTGTATCCCTGCGTATGGATTACAAAGTGAAGAAAACATTCCCAATGTTGATCTTCGTGAGTTAAAGCCGAATTCGATTGACGATTTTCGATACTTTTGGCTACTCTATTTAGGTTTGAAATTAGCAACGACGCTTACACAAGATTCACGCATCAAAGCATTAGTTGAGAAGAGTGCAAATAAAGAATTAAAAGCAACATTTACGAGTATTGAGCGACTTGTTGCAGACCTCGGTCTCATTGATGAGGTCGGTTTATCCTCGAAGCTGAAATATATAGTTGAACGCTGGAAATTGCCTGTGAGGCATGCGCCATCAACTCAAGATAACTTGGATAAACAGAGGGGAGTTGATTTCAAACAACGAACAGGCATGAGCATCATTGCATTATTAGAGCATATAGATTTTATTTTACAGGAAACGAATTGTCTTGCATGGCTTATGCTTGATAAATTGGATCTCTTGTATGTTGAAGATATAGAAAAATTGCGTGCTGCCATCACCGGGCTTGTTCAATTACTAGTACAATATGGTAATCAATTTAAAAACATTCACTTTAAGATTTTTTTACGAAATGATATTTATCGACAGTTGCATATAGTTAACAAATCGCACCTCGTCAGCTACACTACCGAAATGAAATGGCGAGGATCCCTGTTATTAAAGCTCCTCGTTGCTCGGGCGATAGTTGATCCTCATGTGCGGGAATATTGTGCACAAATTACAGGTGAAAAAGTCGATGTTAGCGACGTCATTCTCGGTACTGATGACTATGTCCGTAAAATATTCTATGCAATTTTTGAGCCAACGATGAATGGTTCAACGATAGATGAGACTGCACCTCCATCGACTCATGAATGGATATTCAAACACCTCATCGATGGTATGGGAAATAGCTTTCCAAGAGAAATTATTCATCTGGGAAATAAAGCAGTGGAGATTCAGCGGGAAATGAATCGTAATGCTGGAGAGCACAAGTCAACACGTCTCATCAGCTCAAAAGCTCTCAAGGAAGCGTACTATGCTGTGTCAGCGTACAGATGTGAGACTTATCTCTACTCTGAGTTCCCTCACCTTAAGCAACACTTTGATGTATTCCGCGGGAGTGATTCTGTTAAATTTCATCGCGAAGAACTCTATATGCTCTTTCAGCCACTCTCACCGAAAGGAGATGAAGCTATCCGTGCCGTGTATGATGCTGGTGTGATCATTCCTATGGGAAAGAATGTCGACTCAAGTCGAGAGTTTAAAGTTCCGTTATTGTATCGAGCTGGATTGGGTATTACTTCTCGTCGAAGTAGAACTCAGCAACCCCAACATAAGGAATCATCAGAAGCGAAAGCTATTGAAATACGGAATGAAAATTAAAAGACTAATACTGTATCCTTCGTTTGTATAATTATTTCATTTAACGCGCGATAGCATTTGCAAAGAATATAAGCCTTGTTCGGTGATGGGAGGAGAGATACATATTTCCCCGTCGGTCTGTTCAAGCAAACTCAGCATCTAAGTACTATAAATTTTCAATGTCGCTGGTTTACTTTGGTTGGGAGGATGAGTGGGAGATATATTAAAAAGTAGCCCCAACGGGAATCGAACCCGTATTTCAGCCTTGAGAGGGCTGCGTCCTAAACCGTTAGACGATGAGGCCAAATCCAATTTTAGATTTGCGATTTGAAATCGAAGGTTGTATAGAATGTTTCTTTATACTGATAAAACCTGCAATCCAAAATCTGAAACCTAAAATTCTTTCTGCTGCCCGGCTAGGATTTGAACCTAGACTTCCTTGATCCAGAGTCAAGTGTGTTGCCAATTACACCACCGGGCAATTTCCACAACTAATCCCGTTTGGAGATCGAAATCAATATAAGGAAACCACGATTGTTTTACAAAGGAAGCATCTTGATCATCGCATGGGTGCCTCGTCTATCTTCGATATTTTTTCTTCCAGATTCCTTATCTGATTAATGATGTAATTGTTATTCAAATCGAGAACTGCGGCTTTTTTATAGGTTGAAAGTGCTTCATCCAAAAGTTGAAATTCTTCAAAACAATCTCCAATGGCGATAAGTATACCACGATCTCTTGGGAATGTGTCGCTCAATTTTGTTAGTAACTCAAGGCACATATATTGCTGTGGATGATCCACGCAGAGTTCGGAAAGACGTTCGATAGCTTGTGCAGCATAATCACCAATAGAACTCTCAATATTTTTTTGTAGCAATAGTTTAATTTTCACAAGCTCATCTTCCTTCTGCATTAACCGACGGTCAAAGTAAGAGGCATAAAATTGTGCTTGTGGACTATTATTTATTCTCATCTCCTTCCGGAGATCATCGAGCGCTTGTGGAATATCTCCCATCTCAAAGGCGCTGATAGAACGTACAAGTCGTGCTTTTGGATGAAAAGGATAATATTTGAGGAGGGTATCAAGATGCTTACGAGCGTCGGCGTATCGATATTTTGAAGCAAGATTTGAGGCTAAATATAATCGTGCTTGTGGATTTGAGTGATCGTGCTGAATAACCTTAAGAAATTTTATGGATGATTCTTCTACGTTATTATTCCACCGCAACAACTCGCCTTGTAAATAAAATTGTTCCGATATATAACGATCGAAAGTGACTGGGAGGTAGAAAGAAAGAAAAGAAATAAAAATGATTGAGGGAAGAAATTTTATTTTTTTTATAATATTTGGAAGTTGGAAAGAAAAATTATGTTCCTTTACTGTTACATAGTGTAAAGCCAATCCAAGAAACATCCAGAAGGTCACGGCAACCGGAATAGTGCGGAGGTTCATACTCGCAAGGTTATCAATTAACACAGCGACTATTCCCGCAAGGTACCCACTCATGATCAAGCGTATCTTCGATGTGCAGGTTTTGAATACGTTATAGGTGATAATAAATAAAATTATCATCATCGCTGCAAACGCAACAAACCCAATGCTACCCGTTTCCGAGAGTATTTCTAAGAATTCGTTGTGGGTATGGGGAACAATGTCTTCTGCACCAGATGTCCAATAATTCGGTGATCTGAATTTTGGTAGGAAGAGAATAAAATTCCCCAAACCATTACCGATGATGGGCGATGATAAAAATGCATTCCAAGCACCCTCATAAAACGTTAATCGTCTCGCAATCGAAGAAGTTGGAGTATATCCAATTATTGTCTCGAGTTGCTTTCCAATCATATCGGAAAAAAAAACCAGCAGCAGCATAACCGTAGTAGATGCTATCCCAACGATCATCCAACGGAGACGAGATCTTTTGATATTTAAAAATATGAATAGTAAACCGCTGGTGGTTGAGGCAACCCAAGCAATTCGTGAACCGGTTTTAATCAAAAGGAATATCATAGTAAGGAGCAATATTAATAAACCAGTCTGAGTAATCAGAGATTTTTTTTGTTGAATATGGATGAGAACATTACTGAGAATAAATGGTAGCATCAGAACTAAATAGCCAGCAAAATATGTTGAATTACCGAACGTTGAGATGATCGGTTTGTCGGTAGTTAATATTTGATTTCCAATTGGAATGATATGGAAAAGCTGGTTTAGTCCGATGATGCAAGCTATTGCACTTACCACAATAAAGATAAGGGTCATTTGACGGCGAGAAGTATCACTGCAAAAATATGTACGACAAACACAAAAAATGGTGTATAAGCATAGAAGCTGAATGAGACGTTCAATCCCCAAATATATGTTCAATGCAGTTATGAATGAAATGATAGAGGCAAGAATATATGCTGCCCATGCAATATCGATGCTAGAAAATTTGAAAATGAACTCCGGTTGTTCGAAGGTTTTTCGAGCTAAAATTAAAATAAGCAGTACCGAGAAGATGATAAGAATGGGCAATTTTAAGATGGTGCTATCGTAAACATTTATAGAAAATATGAGAGTTGTTCCAACAAAGATGAACAGAGTCAGCAATTGTATAGTTCGATCTGATCTGAATAGAATGAAGAAGTCTTGTAGTCGGTTCGGTTTCATCTGGTCATTAAATGCATGAGGATCCATCATAATATACGAAAGTCAATATCAACGTTGCGAATTATTTACTTAACAAACATTTTTCTTGCCTTTGTGCGTACATCACCCTGAAATTGGAAACATAATCATTTAATTTTTCGCCTGCGAATTATTAACTGCATCATCCAAACTGATGGTTTGACTTTCAATCGTAATTTTGTTATATATCTTGCGTGAGTCGATTTGTTTTTAATTAGACATGAAACACCACACACCTTCTCCACCTATAAAATCTTCGACTAAATCAACGAGTTCTTACGTTCGGGAAGTTATCGGTGAACGAACGGGAAAAATTCTCTATAACTCCGAGAAGCCAGAATTCATTATCCAGGAGTTCAAAACGAACGGCCTGGATGAAGGGAAGACACGTCAAAATTCCAAACAACTCAGCACGCTACGCAACGAGATGTCATGTTACCTCTTCGAATATCTTGAGGGTTTTCACATCCCCACTCATTATGTGAAACGTGTTGCGGATACAGAGATGATGGTAAAAAAAATCGATATTATCCCTCTGCAAGTCAAAATTTACAATGTCGTAAGCACACAACTCTCGAAACGCTTTGGGTACAAAGAGGGAACCATTCTCCAATTTCCTATCTTTGAACATTTTTTTGAGAATGGTCATACAACTTCGTGGGTGAATGAATACCATCTTTATGCATTCGATTTGATGTCACCCGATGAATACAAGCATATCAACAGGATTTCATCCAAGGTGAATGCCATTATTCGTGCGCTCTGTGATCGAAGGCAACTGTTGCTTGCAGCATTACAGCTCGAGTTTGGGAGGTGTAAGGGTCAAATAGTTCTCGGTGATGAACTCTCATATACCACATGCCATTTCATCGATGTTTCGGTCGAGGCAAAACATCAGCGGGAAAGGTTTCTTTCGGACAATAATGATAATGGCGAGTCGGTGTTAGAGTTGCGTGATCGGTTAAAATTGACCCTCTGAAGTGGACGTCATTCACAGTGATCAGCCGATATGGGTACGATGTTGTTCTGAAGTTTATTATCCTTGCCTTCATCATTATTGGTAGTACCTTTACGTTTACGAATTCTTTGATATTCCAATACACTGTTGTTTTTGTAATGGGAATAGCTGCTATTTTTGTTCTATATTTTTTTCGTGATCCCGATCGTACGCTACCCCCCGGAGAATATCTTGTTGTTTCCCCTGCAGATGGAAAAATCGTCTTGATTAAAGAGTTGTACGAATCGGAGTACCTCAACGCAGAAGCCGTTCAGGTTAGCATCTTTATGTCTCCCCTCAATGTGCATGTAAACCGATTCCCAATATCTGGTCATGTTGAATATTTTAAACATATTCCTGGGAAGTTCACAGTTGCATATCACGATAAATCTTCGGACGTTAATGAACGAACACTCATAGGCATAGAAAATTCTGGGTACAAAATTTTATTCAAGCAGGTTGCTGGAACCATTGCCCGCAGAATTGTTGCTGATATCAAATTGGGTCAACAGGTGACGATGGGGAAAAGATTGGGTATGATAAAATTTGGATCCCGTGTTGATGTGATTATGCCTAAGAATACCACAATCTCAGTGAAACTTGACGATCGGGTAAAAGCTGGAGAATCTGTGCTCGCAACTTATACGCCAGCACACTCATGAATATTACTAATAAATTATTCTTTCCAAGGGAGCAATTAGGATGAAAATTACGAGAGCTGTTGTTCCGAGCTTATTTACTGTATTGAACATTTTTTGTGGTTTCTTATCGCTCATCCATACAACGAGGGGTGATTATCCTATGGCATCGTGGTTTATAATCCTTGCCGCGATTTTTGATGTTCTCGATGGATTAATGGCTCGGATTACAAAGTCGTCGAGTGATTTTGGAGTCGAATTCGACTCTCTTTCCGATATCGTTTCCTTTGGGGTAGCGCCGTCGTTTTTAATCTACCATATTCACCCATACGCGCAATCAGGATTTGGGATACTTCTCAGTTCAATGCCCATGGTTTTCGGCGCTCTCCGGCTTGCACGATTTAATGCTAATCTCGTGGGCTACGATAAAGAATTTTTCAATGGCTTGCCAATACCTGCGTCGGCGGTGACGATCGGTACGTTTGTTATATCGTTATCACTTGAAGGAACAGGGCTATCAAACTTGGGTGCTTCCCTATTGGCGCCGATGGTGGTTGTCCTATCATTATTGATGGTGAGCACATTGAAATATGACACCGCTCCGAAATTTACACGGCGAGATATTCAACAACACCCAGTTCGTTTTACAATCACCATTGTTTGTTTTACAGCGATTGTTGTGACGGAAGGTCAGGCGCTTTTCCCAATATTTGTTCTCTATATTTTCTCGGGTCCTCTGCGATATGGCATCAAGTTCCTTCATCACCTTATTCATCCCGGCTCAAAAGATTTAGAGGAAAAAGATACTGAAGTATCGAGTGTTGATGTTTAATTCATCATGGAGCTTCTTTGTTTTTAGCAAAAGTTATCATTACGCTTCGAAAATCAATTCTTGATCCACAAGGCAAAGCTGTTCATCACGCGCTTGAGAGTTTGGGAATGAATAGTGTGCAAGAAGTACGAATCGGTAAATTTATCGAAGTCACCATCAATACCCAACGTAAAGAAGAAGCAGAAAAGGTTGCAGAGCAAGCGTGCAAGAAATTATTAGCGAATCCTGTCATGGAAGACTTCTCTTACTCGGTTGAGAAGCTTTAGACTGGTATAGGGATATGAGATTTACGTACAAAAATCCAACGGCTGATGACCGGTTAAGGATTGCAGATCTCAAATAATAAATTAAAAATAAACTCCAAACTCTCCCTCCTGCACCAATTGGATAAGGTCTTTATCCCTCTTAGTTGGGTCGGGCAGTCTCTAATCACCAATAGAACGAAGTTATGACAAAGCAAAAATTCGGCGTTGTTGTTTTCCCCGGCTCCAACTGTGATCATGATGCATATTACGTTTTGAAAAAAGTAATGCAGCAAGATACGGTCTTTCTTTGGCATAAAGATTCTTCACTTGAGAGCGTGGATGTTGTTGTGCTTCCAGGTGGGTTTTCATACGGCGATTATCTCCGTTGCGGTGCAATTGCACGTTTTTCTCCCATCATGAAAGAAGTGGTAAAGTTTGCTCAGCAAGGTGGTATCGTTGTCGGTATATGTAATGGGTTTCAGATTCTCTGCGAGGCTGGACTTTTGCCCGGTGCATTATTACGCAATGAATGTTTAACATTTGTGTGTAAGTTTGTCAATATCCGGGTCGAGAATGAAAATACTCGATTCACTTCTCATTGTCAGCGGGGTGAAATATTGCGAATTCCGATTGCACACGGAGAGGGAAATTATTTTGTGGACGATGTCACGTTGAATCGTCTTGAAGCAAATCATCAAATACTTTTCAGATACTGCGAAACTGATGGCGAGATTACGAAGGAAGCTAACCCAAATGGATCTCGCTCAAATATTGCTGGGATTATAAATGACCAAGGAAATGTCATGGGTATCATGCCCCACCCTGAGCGTGCAGCCGATCCCGATTTGAATGAAACTGATGGGCAAAAAATTTTCCGTTCAATTATCGAAAGTTTTGTTTTTCATGAACAGAATAACGATCTTGTAGTTGGAGAAAGGAGCTAAAACATGCCAAATATTGGAACAGGGGAAATAATCTTAATTCTCCTCATTGTGTTGATTTTCTTTGGTGCGAAGAAGATCCCAGAACTCGCCCAGGGTTTAGGTAAAGGGATTCGTGAGTTTCGAAAAGCTGCTCGAGATATACAGGATGAAGTCGATAAACCTGATGAAAAGAAGATTGATGGGAAGTTAACTTAACTACTATATTTCTCATGGCTGTTAAAGACGATATCACCGGGGGGTGACGGAAACAGCCATTCATGTCTCTAACAATTTTTCATCTCGTACAACCATTATTATCAGGAGTATTGGTCGCTGGTTGATTTTACGACACTTCGGAAACGTCTCTCCTCCGGGGAGACTTCCTGTGAAAAAATCACAGAAGATTATTTGAAAGCTATCGAAGATTTAGAACATCTCAATGCATTCTTAGAAGTTTTTCCCGAGGAGGCAATTGAGCGTGCCCGAAAGATTGATGTCAAGTTCCAGGCAGGGAAGGCAGGAATGCTCGCCGGGATGGTCATCGCAATCAAAGATGTTATCTGCATGAAAAGAAAACGTGTCACTTGTGGATCACGAATTCTTGAAAATTTTATATCCCCTTACGATGCAACTGTTATTCAGCGACTCGAGGCGGCTGATGCAATAATCATTGGCAAGACAAACATGGATGAGTTTGCTATGGGTTCATCGAATGAGAATTCGTCTTTCGGGATAGTACGTAATCCCATCGACGAAACTCGAGTACCCGGAGGGTCAAGCGGTGGTTCGGCGGTTGCTGTTGCTGCTGGAATGGCAACAACAGCGTTAGGGAGTGACACCGGCGGTTCCATACGCCAACCTGCAGCCATGTGTGGTGTTGTTGGCATGAAACCGACCTATGGGAGAGTTTCTCGTTTTGGACTCGTCGCTTTTGCCTCATCCTTCGATCAAATTGGTCCGTTCGGCACAACAGTTCGAGATGTCGCTACTGTGTTAAATATTATTGCGGGATTCGACCCACAGGATTCT
>DASRUF010000226.1:0-2739 GCA_035655575.1 Bacteroidota bacterium
TTTGACGTTTTGACGGAAGCACTGATTGACAACATCATCCTTGAGTTCTGCTTGATTCGCTGATAGGCAGAATGCAATCTCAGTGAAGTAAGCAAATTTACCAATGGAAGCCGGAACTTGAGCACCTTTTACCCCAAGCTCTCTGAGAATCCTTCTGTGGTACGCGAAGTGCCTTGCACCACTTTCCCAGGTCTTGGAAAGTTGTCGGACGTGATCAAGTAACGCTACTCCACGTGGGGGACGGTGCCAGTGCTGAGCCCGGGCTGTTAAGTACGGGTTGAGCCCTACAAAAACAATTGGTGCGTTCGGATTTCCCCAACCTAGCAACGTAGCCCAATCCTTTCTGATAATATCGTGGCAGGGAGAATTCGGTTTGCCCAATTCGACCGAAGGGCAATTCACTACTTGTTCTAGATACTGGTCAAATACTGTAACGGGCATTTTTCTCCCCATGCCTTAGTGCAACACGATTGATTGTTGTAACCATAGGTGCAACCTTTCGCATAATTTGGAGGTGTACGACACTTTCCGTTACTATTGTTTCAATAAAATCATTCCGGAAGTTGGAGGAACAATGATTTTTTCTTTAACAATCTTCCCTGTATCATCAACAACTACTTCTTCCGCATTGGCAAGAACTTTCCAGTTCCCTTCAGGTAAGTTTATTTCGGTTTCATGTGTGAAATTTGCATTGAGAATAATAAAAAGTGTGTTTGTGTTAAATGGTGATGGAGCTTTATCTTTGTTTAATTGAAAAGCTATTACAAAATCATTGCTCGTTTCGAAAAACTCAACTGCGTTTTTCGTTCCCGAGCTTATTATTGGATACAGTTTTCGTAATGCGATAAGACCTTTGTAATAATTGTATAACTCTAAATTGATTTTTTGGTGGTCATAATTTAGATAATTTGTCTCATTATCTTTATCGTAACTATTGTGATCGATCATCCCTACATGTGAATCAGATACGAGCGTGGGTACGATGACTTTGCTGTGAGCAAACTCCTGTCCTTCATGGAGCATTATTGGTCCTTGTGTTGTGAGAAGGACGAGGGCAGCAAATTTATTCACGGTTAACTGCCGTGGAGTAAGCTTCACATGCTCGTCGAGATTCGTGATTTTCTGATTTGCTTGAGCATCGCCAAGAGCGAGTCGTATAAAATCGCCGAGGGTGTACCCATCGTGTGATTCAACATAGCTGATACTATGTTCTTGTCGTTCAAATAGACCGCCATCTTCGCGGAGAGTTCCGGTAATGAAGCTCATGAACGTTTTCTTGTGATCGTGTCCTTGATGATTACCAAAAATATATCCTCTCCGATCAATCGGATCCTCTCCTTTCACAGCGTTACGGTAACGATCATTCCACGATGACCATCCGAGATCGCTGAACCCAGAAGGATTGTATCCAGCATTGCTCCACGGTTCGGCGATGAGTACTGCATTTGGGTTGATTGCTTTCACTTCCAATGTCATTTGTCGTAGCGTTTCATTATCAATCATTGTGGCAAGGTCGAATCGAAAACCATCGATGTGATATTCCGTCATCCAATATTTAAGACAATCGATGATGAACCTGCGCACCATCGGCCGATCGGTTTTGAAATCATTATTACATCCAGAGCGATTTGTAAACCGCCCATCAGAGTCAGTGTGGAAGTAATAAAACTTGTCAATGTATCGAAATGGGCTGTAATCGTAGTAGGAAACGTGGTTGAAGACGACATCCAGAATTACAGCCATCTTCTCTCTATGAAGGACTTTGACGAGGTCTTTAAATTCTCTCACTGCTCGACCATCAACGCCGTTATATTTGTTTGGCTGCATGGTTCCATCCGATCCATAGTAGGTTTCAGGCGTAAAGAAATAACTCGTCATGTATCCCCAATGATTTCGCTCGTAGGGATTCCACGTATTGAATTCAAACCCTTCGGAGAGAACGCTCTTGCTTCGGTAAGGGAGTTCGATCGTGCCAAACTTGAACAGGGGAAGAAATTCAATTGTATTAATTCCCAAATCCTTCAAGTACGAGAGACCGCCTCGTTTTCCATTCTCAGTTATGCCTGCATAAGTTCCTTTAGCATTGACTCCTGAAGTGTCGTGTGCAGTGAGATCACGAACCTGAGCTTCATAAATAATCAGCTCATTGTGATTTTTAGGAACGACGAATGTGTCTCCTTCCCATTCGTAGTTGGTTTTGAGAATTATCGATTTCGCGGGCTGGTGATAGTTGTTTTTCGTAACAACTGCTCTTGAATAGGGATCGGCAAGTAAAATATCGGGATTAAAATTTTCTCCCTTGCCGGATGGTCCACTAACTCGATAAGCGTAGTATTTTCCATAGAGTTCCTTGGAGATAGCAAATTCCCACACACCCTGCTCATCTCTCGTCATGGTAAATTCGTCGCCGATCGCTTCATCGTGTCGGTCAAAAATTGCAACCCGTACTTCACTGGCTCGTGGTGCAAAGACTCGGAAAGTTGTACTCCGATTACCGACGATACAGCCAAGCCCCTTCGACGAAAACAGAGCATCAAGATCGATCATAGCATTCGGCAAGGATTTTGTACGTATGAGCCGTGTCTGATGGTGCTTGATCCCATGAAAATCGCCACCCCCAATTTCCTGTGCTTTTGCCAGGGAAATTCATTCTCGCTTCAGATCCCAAATTAAGAATATCCTGCATGGGAATGATCACAAGATTGGCAACACTTGCATACGCAGCTCTGATCAATGCGG
>DASRUF010000227.1:0-2899 GCA_035655575.1 Bacteroidota bacterium
TATGAATTTTTCGCTCAAAGTTTGGCGTCAACCTAATCGGAATTCTCCGGGAAAATTAGTTACATATGAGGCTCAAGGTATCTCTCCTGATATGTCGTTCTTGGAAATGCTGGATGCAGTAAATCTTGGTTTAGCCCGAAAAGGTGAGGATACGATTGCATTCGATCATGACTGTCGAGAAGGTATCTGTGGTAGCTGTGGGGTTTACATTAATGGACGTGCTCACGGACCACTTCGCGGGGTTGCCACGTGTCAGTTACATATGCGATCTTTCAAAGATGGTGAAAAGATAGTCATCGAGCCATGGCGTGCTAAAGCGTTTCCTGTTATTAAAGATCTTGTTGTAGACCGTACAGCGTTGGATCGTATCATGCAATCGGGAGGATATATTTCGGTAAAAACTGGAGGTTCTCCCGATGGAAATGCGATTCCTATTCCTAAAATAATTTCCGAAGAAGCGTTCGATGCAGCAGCTTGTATTGGTTGTGGTGCCTGCGTTGCTGCCTGTAAGAATAGCTCCGCTATGCTCTTCGTGAGTGCGAAAGTTTCTCACTTAGCGCTCCTTCCACAAGGTCAAGTAGAGCGGAAAGAGCGGGCGTTAAGAATGGTTGCACAGATGGATGAGGAGGGATTTGGATCCTGTACGAATACGCTTGCTTGCGAAGCCGAATGTCCAAAAGAAATTTCTGTTTCACACATTGCTCGGATGAATCGAGAGTATCTTCGGGCAAAAATGACGTGATGTTGCTTATTTGCCTCCCATGCTGTTTAGCAGATTGATTGACGAAAACTTTCTTCGTCGAGTGTTGCCGCTTGCCGTTCGAGGATATCTAACGTATGTCTCCGCGAGTTGAGATGCAAGTGCGTGTCGTTGAAAATGTTTATGGCTGATCGTATCGCTACGAATTGTTCAGCGAGTGTAGTGAGGACTGGTGCGGCAATTGCATCGTACGTTTGGGATTCATCAGCGGCTGACTCGTACTGGCTTCGACCTATCTTTTCATAATAATCGATTGATGGTGCGCCTTTTTTCCTGTTTCTCTGGAAGATACAATCTGGGAAAAAACTCGTGAGAAAAAGTGTTACATTACCGATGTGACGTCGCAAGATATACCGTTGATGTTTATCTAAATCAGACATGAGATTTATAACATCAACAAGATAGAACATCCTCCCGCCCTTAGTTTGTTCAAGATGCCAGAGGGCTTGATTGGAACGAAATTCGACACAGATTCCGGCGATGTAATCAACAACGTCGTCATCTGCAATTTTTTTCCGATCGAGGGCTTGGTAGATGACAATAAAGAAAAACAACTGTGGTGATATCGAAAGAAAAACTGGTGGAGGTGTCATCGAACGCTCCATTAATCGACGATGACGCAGTAACTCTGTCAAAGTATAGGGATCCTCAGTTAAATGGAGGATTGCAGATTGCTCCTGAGGCGTTTGACCGATGGTCTGCGCGATGAATTGAAAGTCTGTTGATGTTAGCTGTGATCGGGTTTCGAAGAACATAATGTCAATATGATTATTGTTATTCTTATACCAAAATATTAATGGTTTTTTACGATATATTCAACATCTGCTTGTTAGGATAATATATAGTGATGAGAGAGCTTTGGCAGTGTTATCGGACACATCTCCAAGAGGTGCAAAAAACGACTGAAATGAAGCCCGCAATATCTTTTGTTCACAAACAGCGCTACCTTCGTTGAAGGTGTTTAATATTCAACCTTTAATTTATAATTGATGAAATTTTATAGGAAACTCTTATGCAGAAATTTATCGGGTGTTTGATCGTAATAAATCTTCTCATTGTTCCACAGCTCATCTCCCAACAACGAGTAACCATTGAGGTTGAGATACTGAACTACGCAAAGGAATTTGGTGGGAGAGTAGGAGTTGCTGCTAAAGACATTGCGACGGGGTCGACGGTAATGATCGATGCGGATTCATTATTTCCGACTGCGAGCGTAATAAAATTGCCGGTATTGGTGGAGTTATTTTACCAATTTCATGAAAACAGACTCGACCCGAATAAACCCATCATGCTATTGGATAGTGTCAAGAAGCCAGGCTCGGGTATTCTTCAATTCTTAATGGGTGATCAGACATTGAAGCTCATCGACATAGCTACATTGATGATTATTCTTAGTGATAATACCGCAACCAATTATGTTATTGATCAGCTTGGGAGGAATCACGAAGAAAAATTAGAAGCTGTAAACAATCGGATGCGATCGCTTGGTCTCTTAAATACCAAATTGCTTAATAAGCTTTATTCTTTTTCGACGAAGAAAAAAACATACGAAGCACAGCGGTTTGGGATAGGCGTCAGTACACCCAATGACATGGTATTACTTCTCGAAAAACTCTTCCGCGGTGAAATTATCGATAAGGCGGCGTCAGATAAAATGATCGGAATTCTACGAAATCAACAAGACATCCAGATGGCGGCACGTTTACTACCCTTCTCGGAGGATAGCACTCTTTGGATTGGAAATAAAACTGGCTCATTGGATGATCGGAAAATCGATGTCGGTGTGGTCTCCTCTGTCAGGAGTACTTATGTTTATGCGATCTTTTGTGATAATTCTCAAGATCCTGGCGAGCAGATTGATAACAAAGCGACTGTAGCAGTGTCAAAAATATCACGTTTGCTTTATGATCATTTTCTCGGTAGGCGGTGAGATTGAAATCATTAGCGATTTGTGTGTTTATCCTTTTTATCTTTCCGTAATAATTTTCCAGTCATTGTTGCAAATAACAATTCATAATCAAGTGGTTTTGTTAAGAAATCGTCGACTCCAAGTCGTTTGCTGATGACAAGAGTTGTGCGATCCATCGTCGATGTCATGAAGAGGAATGGTACGTGCGCGGTTGCTGGTGTT
Source organism: Bacteroidota bacterium (assembly GCA_035655575.1). Classification (GTDB taxonomy): domain Bacteria; phylum Bacteroidota; class Ignavibacteria; order UBA10030; family SZUA-254; genus DASRUF01. The sequence continues at coordinate 2,892 of DASRUF010000227.1, forward strand.
CCGCGTAT
>DASRUF010000228.1:0-7014 GCA_035655575.1 Bacteroidota bacterium
CATCACGATATATCTCAACCGGATGATGTAAACCATCGACTGGAAGTATACCCTCAACAATAGGATGAGATTTTACAACGAGGTGCCTGAGGAATAAAATTCCAGCGATAAGGAGAATAATACACGTAATCCCAAGACCCAATACTATCTTTGTGAATCTTGACAAGACAATCCTATGCTAGGGGGTATGAAAAGGATAAAGGATTTTTCACATCAGAGATAAAATAAAAATCCCGTTCCGCTAACGCGGGACGGGATAATATACAGCTTGAATGGCTTTATTGCAAAGCCCTAAAATCGATAAGATATTGTTGAGATCAAGTTATGTGTCTTAATGTGCTCAATTTGTGTTGAAACACCGTCATAAATTTGATGATACGTATCCCAGTAACCATATGCATAGCCGAGATCAATCGCAATGGAATTCTCGACAATGAAACCTATGCCTGCTGTTAAATATTTCTGTGCAAATGCTGAAGGATCATCTTTATACTGAGATGGCAGATAAGCAAAACCTCCACGTAATCGAAGCCCCGTATCCACAACCTCAACCTCTGTCCCTAAACGAATGTTAAGAGTGGGTCGGAATATCTCTTTAATATCGGTGTTGAAGCTCCGTAGACGTGCATCACCATTACGGAATTCCATCTGAGTCCAATCAGTGAACTCAACATCACCCACGAAAAGAATATTACGTATCTCGTAAGAAAATCCTGAAGAAAGAATGAAGGGTGTTGCAACATCATATTCATTTTTCTGAGCATAGCCATCATTCGCTGTAAAATCAAAATGATCGCCGTTATCAAAATCACTCGACGCATCCTCTGCGAACGTTTCTCGCACAGTAATCCACGACGGTGTTTTTATTGCTATCCCAAGTCTTCCTCGTGGAGAGAGCTTGTACAGCAATCCCAGCTTTACCGTGAAGCCACTAAGATCACTCTCAACAGTCTGCTTTAATGATAGAGATGTAAAATCGAAGGGAGACCTATTCGGAGTATAAACAGTATTACCAATATCGTCCTCGTAGTACGATCGTATATACGAATACGATCCGGTATAAAAACTCAGCGTTCCACCCAAGTATAAATTTCTTGCCGCTTCAACGGCTCCAGAAACAACGATTTGATTTAAGCCACCCCCTTCTAACACTTTTCCACTCTGGGTCACACTATCATCAATTAAGCTAACAAATCGACCTGTGATGGTATCGATATTTGCAAGATATAATTGGTAGGCGATATTTTCAGAAAGATCTGATGGATATGTCCGTCCGTTTGGTGCCCACGATTGAATGATGCTGCTTTTATTGTTGAAGCCTTTATATGAGAGTCCCGAGGTATAGTCTGCTTGCTTTCCGTAACCGATCGCCAGGACAAAACTTCCTTTAACCGTTGGAACAGGATAAACCAACCCAAAGCTATTCAAGCTTGTAGAACTATTAGTTAAGGATTGGTTGTTTCCTAAATACGTACTTGTGTTTCCATAGGAAACATTCGATAGTCCCATAGAAACTTCATTGAATCGAATTTGTCCAAGACCTGCTGGATTCCAGTACGATGCCGAAAAATCATTGGCAACGCCTGTATATGCTAATCCCATTCCAAGCGATCGAGCTCCAATTCCCAATCCAGGGACAGATAATCGAAGAGCGTCTTCAGGAAATTGACTGTATCCTGATGAAATAAAAACAACAGAAATTACAAATACTGTAAATATCTTCTTCATGATGTTCATTCACTAAATGTTCACTGATGAGTAAAACGCTTATGGACGTCCACCCCTGCTATTACTACCACGATTCCCGCCATCAGGCGCTCTCGATCCACCCGAGGGTGCTGGGGGTGGTGGATTGAAAGTGGGTGTATGGGATGGAGTATAGCTTGAGTTTCCACCGCGTGAAGAACCAACGCTCCGATTTCCTTGATCCGATTCAACTCTTTCGTTGCCGCCGCGCGAGGGTGTATATATTGGCGGCTGAATATTTCCTTCGGCTGGCTGATAATACGGTTGTTGATCTCGATTCTCATATCCCCGGGAACTTCCACCCCTGGAACTTGAACCACGTGTTCCTGTTTCCGTTCGATTGCCCGAGCGATTTGATCCAGATCGAGGTGTATAGCTTCGTTGCGAGCCAGTCCGCCTGGAACTGCCTCTGACTGATTGCTTGCTCACCCGGCTTGATGTCCCACTTTTTGATCGCTCAAGGCTAATTCCGCTCGGTAGACTGTAATCTCTCCGTTCCGTACTGGAAGTGTTATATCCCAATGGTGCCGTTACGCCCCTTCGACCACCAGACCCTCTCGTTGAACCGAAATCTCGTGTATTATGCCTACGATACCTACTGTCATAAGCGCTCCCATAATAATATGAATAGAATGGATAGGAATAAAAAGGAGAATTGTAGTATCCGTAACCATAATTCACGTAAGGTGTCCCACACCACCATGGATCATAAGACCAATAGTAATCGTAATACCACGGATTAGCATAGGCAACCGAGAATGCATACGATGGCCAATAATGAGAAGGATAATAATACGAAAAACCAACACGATATCGAGATTGCCAACCATCGTCATAATTATAAGAGGAATAATGATCCTCTCGATATCTATCATCAGCCAAATCATTTTCTTCTGTAGATGATGAATCGATTTCTTGTTCTCCCTTGGTATATTCTTCCATGTCATCTTGTTCTTCCCTGAGTGTACCTAATTGAGTATAACAGCCAGCAAAAAACGCCAGACCAACCAATAGGGGGATGATAAATAACCAACCTGTTATATGTGTTTTCATGATAATATTCACTTTCTTGTTAATGGTCTCTACCTATTTTAAACAAGATCAATGCCAAAATAATTCTCTGGTTTATGTTGATTTAGATGTAAAACTGTCACAAACGGAAGTAATTGATGAAATTTCTGTGTTCAGAATTAGACAATGATAATATTACCGTTGATTTTAAAGGACATTACAATGATTTCCCATATTCCAGCATCATCGTGCGGTTTCCAACCGTTAGGTCTTGTTGATTCCTCGTGATGTCTTTAAGATTAAACCCGAGCGTGAAACCATCACCAATTGAGGCACGGATTCCGATATTAAGATAGCCACGTCCCTTGCCCAAAGCATCTTGATTGCTATCATTAATACTAAGGTTATATTCTGCAATGGTAGAGATAATAGAACCCAACGTCTTCTCAATCCCCAAGAACAAGTTAGGATCCTTGTCTCCGTCTGCACGTTCAAGACTGTAGTTGATGCCACCATGAACACTTAAAAACCCCAATACCTCATAATTTTTGCTCGCCACGACATAAAAGCCAAGTGATTTAATAGCATATCGACTCAAGGAATCGATATAGAACTCTTTGCCCTGCGAGTCGAAACCAAAAGCAATCGCAGGAATTGCCATAGTTTCTTCAATAATTCGAAAGCGAACGCTATATCCCGGCACACTGTTCCAGGTTGGCTGCTCGGTTCCTATTATCTTGCCACCGCCATAAGAAATGCCCAATAGTAATCGGTTAAATACGCCAGAAGAAATACGTACAAGGAGCCCTCCTCCTTGGTAGAAATCCATATCAAGCGCGAATTTTCCATGGGATAACATCCCTGATGTCGGTAAGTCGATTAATGCTCTCGATTCGAGAGTTGCAGACGTGCCTGCCGATCCCTGCGCTGGACTATATACTTGTCCAACAACAGTGAGGAGAACAAAGCAGTATAAATAAATTCTTAATTGAATTCTAATGTACCTCTTCAATTTGGCTTTCACTAAAAATATAATTATTTAAAGTTCCTCAGGCAAATGGATAGATACGAGACCCTCAACATTGCATTTTTCAGAAAAACACTCTACATTAAAATTGTCGATAGAAACAAAATCAATTAAAACTGCGTTGATATGTACACATCATCTTCTGTAGCATAATGTCGTTCCTTGAACTATGAGCACCCCCACAACACTCGGCGATCTGCGACGATCCGGTTATAAAGTGATCTCAGTAAAAGATGAGATCCGAAAAAATCTCATAGAAAAGATTACCCGCAAGGAGCAGCTCTTCCCTCGAATTATCGGTTTTGATGAAACAGTAATCCCTTCTCTTGTGAACGCTATTCTTGCTAAACATGACATCATGCTGCTCGGTCTTCGTGGACAGGCAAAGTCCCGCATTGTTCGTGACCTTCCCTCACTTCTCGATGAGTATATTCCATTCATTGAAGGATGTGAAATCAATGATAATCCATTCCAACCGGTTTGTAAACGATGCGTTGATCTCCTGCGAGAACATGGTGATGCGACAACAATCGAATGGCTCCATCGAAGCGCAAGATTGGGTGAAAAATTAGCGACCCCTGACGTAACAATTGCCGATTTGATAGGCGACATCGATCCTATCAAAGCAGCCACACAGCGATTACACTATTCACATGAAGGAACAATTCACTTTGGAATTATTCCCCGAACAAACCGGGGTATTTTTGCTATCAACGAGCTCCCCGATTTACAGCCAAGAATCCAGGTTGGTCTTTTCAACATCATGCAAGAGAAAGACATTCAGATCCGCGGCTTTAGTATCCGCATCCCGCTCGATCTTTTTATTGTATTCACTGCTAACCCGGAAGACTACACAAACCGCGGTAACATAATCACTCCACTTAAAGACCGCATAGATTCACAAATCCTGACCCACTATCCACGAACAATTGAAGACGCTATTCGTATAACAGAACAAGAAGCATGGATTGGTCGTGAAACCATCATCCCGCAGTATTTCAAGGAAGTTATCGAGCACATCGCCTTCGAAGCGAGAAAAAGTGAGTTCGTTGACCAAAAATCCGGGGTCAGTGCTCGGCTTACAATTGCGGCTACGGAAAACCTCATAAGCAATGCTGAACGCCGTACTATACTCACAAAAGACAAATGTATTGTTCCTCGGATTTGCGACTTGCCACATGTTCTCCCTGGGATGACAGGAAAAATAGAACTTGTTTTTGAGGGTGAACAGGAAGGTCCCGTCAAAATCGGGAAAGCACTTATCGGTAAAGCAGTGCGAGAAGTTTTCAAAAAATTCTTCCCAGATCCGCTACAACGAAAAATCGCTCGCACACACGGAATTGAATCTCGTCAATTGATTGAAGATGCTGAATATGGTAAAATTATTGGATGGTTTGAGTCAGGAAATAAGATTGAAATCATAGATGATATGTCCATTGAAGAATATTTCAACGAGCTTGATAAAGTGAAAGGGCTCCGCGAGGTCACGAAAAAGTATATGAAAATTTCTGATAGCAATAAATATGAACTTGCCTCAGCAATGGAGTTTACACTTGATGGACTGCACCAATTTTCAAAAATCGCAAAGGATGAGATTGATCACTCTATTGAATATAAGGATATGGTTGGGAGCATATTCACTTCACGAGGTAGAGGAGAGGAAGAAGATTAACTCCAAGGATTCACAATAAATTTTCTGTTCTTCTATGAAATTTAGCTATAGTAAATGGACACCAGAGTCGATGACTGATGAACAACGATTACAAAATATCGCTTCTCTGTTTAGCTATTTGCTCTTACAAACCAGTGGTGATGTTGAAGAAGCACTTGAATGGCTCCGACAACTCGCACAAGAATACGGAATATTTGATGAGACCCTCACCATAGATGACTTGATCGATAAAATGAAAGAAATGGGCATCATCGAAGACGCTAAAGATGTTTTGTTGCTAACGACAAAAGGCATTCAGCAAATCCGTCAGGACGCATTGCGAGAGATCTTTACTTCACTACGGAAAGGAAGCGTTGGATACCATGATATGCCTCAGACAGGAACTGGTGTTGATCGACTCAGCGAGACAAAAAAGTGGGCAATTGGCGATCCACCCACGAACATCGATTTAACATCGACACTAACTAACGCTTTCAAACGAGGTGGTATCGACGAATTTACACTCGAAGAAGAAGACCTTGAAGTATATGAAACAGAGCACACGACATCTTGCGCAACGGTACTCATGCTCGACATCAGCCACAGCATGATACTCTATGGTGAAGATCGCATCACACCTGCGAAGCAAGTTTCATTGGCTTTAGCCGAACTTATTATGCAAAAATATCCAAAAGATTACTTGGCGCTTGTTGTCTTCGGTGATAATGCCAGGCTTGTCAGTCTTGCTGAGCTACCGTTTCTCAATGTGGGACCCTACCATACGAATACTCGTGCAGGTTTGCAGCTTGCACGGAACCTCCTTCGGAGAAGAAAAAACGCAAACAAACAAATCTTTCTGGTTACGGACGGAAAACCATCAGCTATCTTTGACGACCACGGACGATTGTATAAAAATTCATTCGGCCTTGATCCGCGGATTGTCAACAAAACTCTTGACGAAGCGGTGGCATGTCGTCGTGAAAAAATCATTATTAGCACATTTATGGTTGCTCGGGATCCCTACCTTGTTAATTTTGTTCAGGAACTAACAAAAGCAAATCAAGGACGAGCGTATTATTCTCAGCTTCAAGATTTAGGTGAATTCATATTTGTCGATTATATCCGAAACAGAAGAAAACGATATGGTACTGCGCGATAATCATTATTAATACAAAGGTGAGCTAATGCCGATAAAACCAAGTGAAAGAGAAGAAGAGTATTTTGCCCGTGTGGAGGCAGAAAAAAAGAAAAAACTCGCTGAAGAAAAAGCGAAAACACTTGCCATTCAGGATCGGGAAGAATTAAAAAAACTTCACTGGATGCGATGTCCAAAATGTGGCATGGAACTCCAAACAGTAACCTACCAATCAATCGAAATCGACAGATGCTTCAACTGCAATGGCACATGGCTCGACAAAGGTGAACTTGAAAAGATCGCTACATTGGATTCGTCAGCAACAGGAATCATTTCAGGTATCCGAAGCATCTTTAAATAAGAGTTAGACCCAGTAGAAAAAAATTAACGGAGAGCTTCCCTATTTCCCACGTTCGAAAACATCGCTTATTGAGAAAGTGAAAT
>DASRUF010000229.1:0-2384 GCA_035655575.1 Bacteroidota bacterium
ATAAAGTGAGACGATTATGTGAAAATTTCCCACTATATCCTGAGCTTTTGAATGAGAAATAGTAAAGGAGCCATTCGAAAAAGAATAATTGAACATTTTGTATCCCATGCAACCGATAAATTCATCCTCACTGGCTTAATGTAAAAATTGTTTACAGTGTCTGAAGTATTCGAAGATATCGAAAAAGATGTTGTTCAGGAAGAGCATGTTGGCGGTGAACGAGAAATGTCATTCCTCGACCATCTTGAGGAATTACGCTGGCGGCTCGTTAAGGCGCTTGCGGGTCTCTTAGCTGCAATTGCAGTCTGTGGATTTTTTGTCGATTGGTTGATTAATGAAATAATCCTCAGACCCCTGCAATCCACAAATCCACCATTACATATAATTAATACCGTTCCCTACGGACAAATAACCTTCTACATGGTTGTCGTCCTTGTAGCAGGAATAATCCTCAGCTCGCCATGGATCTTATATCAGATCTGGAAATTTATCCAACCGGGCCTTCTTCCAAAAGAACAAAAATATATTTCAAGCATTGTTTTCTTTACCACACTATGCTTCCTGTCAGGCGTGGCATTTGCATATTTTATAATGTTGCCATACATGCTTCAATTTTTTTCAACGTTTGGATCGAGTCGCATTGAGAATATGATTGCACTCACGGAATACACAAATTTCATCATCCAGTTGATATTGGTTTCGGGACTGATCTTCGAGCTGCCGATGGTTTCGTATTTTCTTGCACGATTGGGCTTGCTCACTCCCCCGTTCATGCGTCACTATCGACGACACTCGATCGTCGTCATTCTCATCATTGCGGCGATTGTTACACCAACAACCGATCCATTCACGATGGGAATATTCGCGCTCCCAATGATGCTCCTCTATGAGATCAGCATCTGGATTGCAGGTATTGCACAGAAACGGCGAGCCGCAGCAGCGTAAAAGGGTAGAACATGGATCTCCAAGACATTACTCAACCGATAGAACAGGAGCTTAAACATTTTAACGATCATTTCCGATCGGCACTCCGTTCTAAGATTGCATTTGTTGACTTGATCGCCCGCTACATCGTAAAACGTAAAGGAAAGAAAATTCGCCCTGCACTTGTCTTCCTCACCGCAAAAGCATGTGGCGAAGTCAACGAAACCACTTACCGCGGTGCATCCCTCGTTGAAATCCTTCACACCGCTACCCTGATCCACGACGATGTTATCGACGATGCTGATACAAGGCGAGGGTTTGCTTCGATCAACGCTAACTGGAAAAATAAGATAGCTGTCCTTATGGGCGACTACATGCTTGCAAAAGGATTATTGCTCTCTCTTGATAACAACGATTTTCGATTTCTCAAGATCACCTCCGATGCAGTACGCAGAATGAGCGAAGCGGAAATTCTGCAGATTAAGAAGAGCCGAGATTTAGACATCGATGAACCAACATATTTAAAAATTATCTCCGATAAGACCGCCTCTCTCCTTTCCACCTGTTGCCAGATTGGTGCATCGAGCGTGACTACGGATGAACAGATTATCGGACACATGAGAGAGTTCGGGGAAAACATTGGCATGGTATTTCAGATTCGGGATGATTTACTCGATTACACAGGGAAGAAAAGCATTACAGGAAAACCAGCAGGATTGGATATGAAAGAGAAAAAATTGACGCTTCCGCTGATTCACGCCATGTCAAGAGCACCACGACGGCAATCCAATGATATTCTCAAGATTATTAAAAATGGCGCAAGCAAAAAAGAACTCAATGCAATTGTTGATTTCGTCCACGAGTTTGGAGGTATCGAGTACGCGTCAAAGAAAGCTGAATATTACTCAACCATCGCACAAGAGGCACTTCATCGGCTTGACCGTTCACCTGCAAAGGATTCGCTTTCAAGCTTTGTGGATTATGTGATGGAACGAAGGAAGTAACCATGCAAACTCATTCTTCGAGGAAAATTGTTGCATTAATGTTTACTGACATTGTCGGTTTCTCCCGACAAATGGGTTCCAATGAAGATTTGACACTAAAAAAACTTGAAATACATCATAAGATCATCCGAGAATCTATACACGACTATGCCGGGAATGAGATCAAAACAATCGGTGACGCCTTTTTAGTAGAATTCGAGAGCTCTGTTAAAGCTATTCACTGTGCAGTTGAGATACAAAAAAAATTCCATGAGTACAATTCCGAACGATCCCAACAAGAGGCAATTAATGTTCGCATAGGAATCCATGTGGGTGACATTACAATGACCAATGGTGATATCCTTGGGGATGGTGTTAATATAGCATCTCGAATCCAACCACTAGCAGACCCTGGAGGAATTTGTATATCCCAAGATGTAGCCAATCAAATTAGAGGAAAATTTGAGTTGCCTCTCA
>DASRUF010000230.1:0-3802 GCA_035655575.1 Bacteroidota bacterium
GCACATGTCGAAAATAGGATGCAATCGATGGGTATGGATCAGGGTGAGTAACGATAACATCTTTGGCGACTTTAAATGTATATCCCTGTTGAATTAATCGAAAACCAAAATCTGCGTCCTCACGAAAATACAAGTTGCGGCGAGAATCGAAGAATGCTGCATCGAATTTACCAACAGAAGTGAACACTTCTCTTCGTATGAACATGTTGCAGGGAAGAAAACCAACACGCTGTTCAGATTCAAAACGTCTGATTGATTTTTCTGAATCTTCAAATATGGTTCTCCCTTCAACTGCGGCTATATCAGATGATAAAAAATATTTTACAGCACATTCGATCCATGTTTTCTCTGCCAAAACATCATCCTCGATAAAACCGATAATTCCACCAGAGGCATTCTCAACTCCTAAATTTCGTGCAACACCAGGACCAGCCGATTCTTGGTAATAATATGACAATTTCAATTCTGAATCTTTCTGATATTCCCGAATGGCTTCCCCTGTACCATCACTTGAACCATCATCGATAACGATGACTTCGAATTTATCACGCGGGTATGTTTGATGCTCTAATGTTTGAAAACATCGGAGAAGCTGTCCTTTTCGATGATACGTTGGCAGGACTACGGAAACAAATGGCAGGTTATTCATCAAACGCTTTCAAAGTTAACAGAGCGACATTCCAATAACCTTGTGAGCGCGAAAAAAATTCTTCCCTACGAGAACCGATAAATAATCCTGCAAAGCTCAACGTTATCGATCGAACAAGCGAGCGAATAAATAGCACACATCGAAAAAGATATTGATGAATGATTGAGTAATGTTTTTTTATAAATCTTAAATAACTCCGATGAAACTGCACCAAACTAACATCATCATAATAACCAAGACCACCTCGACCATAATGAATAATCGATGCATCCGGAAAGTATAACACATTCCATCCTGCTTTCTTTAAACGAAAACATAAATCAGTTTCCTCAAAAAATATGAAAAATGATTCATCGAGTGACCCAATATCATCGAGAATATTTTTTCGTATTAACAAGCACGATCCTTGAACATAATCAACTTCATTAATTTGGTTGGGATCTTCATACAATCGCCGGTGCCGCCCAAATAATCTTGACTTAGGAAATATGACATCGAGAAAGAATACTTCTACTATGAGATTCCATACTGAGGGAAATGACACCCCTGTCCGTTGAAGCGAGCCATCGAGATTGAATATTTTTGGTCCCACTGCGCCAACATCGGGCGTGGCTTCAATATAATCGACCAAACGTTCCAATGCAGGGTCAAGAACTACTGTATCGGGATTAAGCAATAAAATATATTGACCGAGAGACTGGCAAATTCCTTGGTTATTCCCACATGCAAATCCTTTATTCTCCTCATTAGAAATAATTTTTGTTTGAGGATAGTGCTGCCGTATCAGCGAGACAGAATTATCCGTGGATGCATTATCAACGACGATGACTTCAAGCTGGAAAGGAGGTGTTTGTGAAAAAATCGATTTGAGACAATTCTGGAGAAACTGTGCTGAATTGTAGCCGACAATGACGATAGACAGTTTGATTGTGCTCGACATCGACTAACTGGTCATAGAAGATGCTTGCGCATGTTTACGAACCCTTACTTGACGAACACGGCGTTGGCTTTTTTTCAGAACTTTAAAACTGAGAATGTGGTAGTTAATCTCTTCATCGAGTTCTGGAATTCTTCCGGTCAGCTTGTAGAGAAAACCATTCAAGGTTTCGTACTCTGGGTCTTCGGGGATTTCCACGCCAAAACGTTCGTTGAAGTTATGAATACTGATTCGTGCATTCACTAACGCTGAGCCATCCGCCGATTGCTCAACATCCTTCAACACTTCATCATATTCATCGTGAATTTCACCAACAATCTCTTCAAGGATATCTTCCATCGTGATGATACCTTGCGTTCCACCAAATTCATCAATAACAATTGCCATGTGGATTTTCTCCTCCTGCAGCTGACGCATGAGCTGACCAATCTTGATAGATTCAGGAACGAAGTACGCCGGCCGAACTACATCGTGTAAGACGATCAAATCTCTGTGTTCCAATAAACTGATTAAATCTTTTGTATAAATAATACCGACAATATTGTCGATTGAATTTTTGTATACAGGCATTCGCGAATACCCCTCGTCGGTAACGATACGGAGGAGTTTATCGAGGGGTATTGCATCTTCGATCGCAACAACATCCGTACGTGGTACCATAATTTCCCGTGCTGTTGTATTCGAAAATTCGAAAATACTTGATATAAGCTCTTGTTCAGTTTTATTCAACACACCGGTCCTTGCCCCTTCGGTGACGAGAATTTGGAGCTCCTCTGCTGAGTGCAGTAACTCCGATGCACTTGAAATTGGAACACCCACGAGCTTCAAAAGGAAGTTCGCCGAACCGTTTAAGAGCCATATTATCGGCTGAAATAATCGATAAAAAAGTTGCAGGGGCAGTGCAATAATGTACGTAGTTTTTTCGGCGTGCCGGATCGCTAAGGATTTTGGCGCTAACTCGCCCAGGATAATATGGAGGAAAGTTAATATTCCAAAACTAATACCAAATGAAAAAGCGTGGATGGCTTGCTCAGACATACCGAGACTTGATAATGGATTCTGAAACATATCAGCAAGAAGAGGTTCACCAACCCAACCGAGTCCTAAACTAGAGAGTGTAATTCCAAGTTGAGTCGCAGAAAGATAAGCATCTAAATGATCGATGATATGTTTCGCCAAATCTGCGCGTCGATGGCCAGCCTTGATTCTTTGAGCAATCTGGGACGATCGAACTTTAACGATAGCAAACTCTGCGGCAACAAAAAAACCGTTTGCAAAAACAAGGAGCAGGATGATGATTATATTACCGATGATCTGAGATATCATTTAATAATTACATTAGATGGAAAGATTCGATAAACTCCATGAATCAATTTAAGAGAAACATGAGTCTTAATCAAACGTGCTAACAATAGTCGGGATCCCGATTAATAGAAGATTATAATACGATATGAGAAACGGTCTTAAGGCAGTTTCTTTTTGAACATTTGATAACGATCTCTGAAGAGATTCGCCTCCGACGGTGTTGGATTTCCTATCAAATTGAGGTTATTGTTAACGTTCTCAATTCGATCTTGAGGTAAGGGATGTGTTGAGAGGAATCGGTCAATTGTTCCACCTCCTGATTTACCTTTTTCACCTTGTATTTTTTCAAAGAAGTATGTAATACCTCCGGGGTAGTATGAAGTATTGGCTAAATATTTCATCGAATAATTATCTGCTTCAGTTTCGTCACCACGGCTGTTTGCAAGAAGTGCAAGACCTGTGAAGAGATTGGCACTAATATCAGCCACTTGAGAAGGACTCTGCCCAAGGGCGATAGATAGAAGAATTTGTGCACCATAAGCTTTGGTAATACGTTTTGTGGCATGCCGTCGTTCGGCATGGGCAATTTCATGCCCCATTACTCCGGCAAGCGTCGCCTCGTTGTCGACAAATTTTAATAGCCCCGTATAAACGTAAATATACCCACCGGGTGTGCAAAAAGCATTGACCACGCTATCATTATGTATTATCTCATATTGATAAGCGTAAATTCCCTTTTTTTCAATTTCAGGGGATCCAAGAATTTTGTTGCCAACTTCCATGACGTACTGTTTTACCTCAGGGCGTCCTTCAAGAATCGGATACTCTTTAGGATTCTTGCGAATCTGTTCATCTAATTGCTTGCCGAGCTTAATGTCGTCAGCGTCAGTGAAAATATTTATGCCACACTG
>DASRUF010000231.1:0-6554 GCA_035655575.1 Bacteroidota bacterium
CGGACGGAACTCTTCAAAGTCGGTAAGAATAACGAGCGGGACCTTGGAGCTAAACCCGTACGATTTTGCTTGAAAAACTGGAGCCGGGTCAGTCAGTTTGACGACAGGCTTCTTGGCTTCGACGAAGAACTTTGTTTTTCCGTCAATGAGGAAGCGATAGTCGGGTCTTGTAGAGTCTGACCGAGCGAGAGCCGATTCAACCCGAACTTCTTTTGGATTACGGATGTCCCAACCCAACGCTTCAAAGAAAGGGTCGATGAACCGAAGTCTCGTCTCCGCTTCGTTTATCTTCTCCCGTTTTTCACTGTGAAAGGTCTGAACTAAGGTTTCAACTCTTTGCTTTGCTTGCTTTCTGTCCATACGCACCGAATGTAATCAAATACGCAGGAAAATGAAAATCATTTTCCGTTGATGGTAGGAAGGAATTACCATTTGCCAATGCTTCTTTTTTTATGTAATTTTAATCAGGATCTAAACTTAATATCCAACTTCAACTTTTTACCATGATCCGAATATTCCTTCAAATTGTCACCGTCTTGTTTTGGCTGGCTCCTCTTCATTCCCAAACGGGACGTGTTTACGTTTTAACAGTTGATGGCACCATCAACCCCGCATCGGCAGATTACATCAAAGCCGGAATTCAACAAGCCTCAGAAGCTAAGGCTGAATGTCTGATCATCCAATTGAATACACCCGGTGGTCTTCTCAAATCGACACGCGTAATTGTTTCAGATATTCTCAGCTCTCCTATTCCTGTGATAGTCTATGTTTCACCCAGTGGCGCCCAGGCGGCATCAGCAGGCGTATTTGTAACCTTAGCGGCACACATTGCAGTAATGGCATCGGGCACAAATATCGGTGCAGCACATCCCGTTGTGATGGGTGAACAACAGGATTCTATCATGATGCAAAAAGCAACGAACGATGCTGCCGCTTTCATCAGAACAATAAGTGAGAAACGAAATCGAAACATCAAATGGGCTGAGGACGCAGTTCGAAAAAGCTTATCCATCACCGAGACTGAGGCATTACGAGAACATGTCATCGATACGATTGCAACAACTATCGATGATTTATTAGATAAAATCGACAATAAGGAAATTCAAACTTCCACCGAAAAAAGGATAATAAAAACAAAGGGCGCTACGATCATCACAATCGAAAAAACATTTCAACAAAAAATTCTCGATATCTTATCCGATCCCAATATCGCCTATATCTTCATGATGCTTGGAATCTATGGTTTACTCTTTGAGCTTTATAATCCCGGCTCGATTCTCCCTGGCATTGTCGGATTCATTTGTTTAGTCTTAGCTTTTTATTCTCTCCACACGCTACCGATTAATTACGCCGGACTCGCATTAATCATTTTTTCGGTTGTTTTATTCTTACTGGAAATCAAAATTGTTAGTCATGGCTTGCTGACGATCGGCGGGGTAATCTCGCTTGCGTTGGGTTCAATTATGCTTATTCAATCTGAATCCGCATTGGAATTTGTATCGATTTCTTGGGAAATCATTATCATCACTGTCATCTTCACTGCTGCCTTTTTCCTCTTTGCAATCGGAATGGGAATCAAGGCGCAACGCCGCAAACCAACAACCGGGATACAGGGATTAATAGGAGAAGTTGGTGAAACTCTCTCTGAATTAAAACCTGAAGGGTCAATCAGGGTACATGGTGAAATATGGAATGCGATCTCGCTTGATGGAAATCTTAAAAAAGGAATAAAAGTATCTATTGAACAGATTGAAAATCTAAAACTTAAAGTCCGTAAACTCGATCACTAAACGACTCTGGAGAATCCTATGCAAATTATAACAATGCTTTTTTTCATTGGCGTGATGTTCGCCGTCATCATCTTATCAAATGCGATACGCATCCTTCGAGAGTATGAACGAGGTGTTATTTTCAGATTAGGGAGGCTTGTTGGAGCCAAGGGACCTGGTATCATTCTCCTGATCCCTCTTATCGATCGCATGGTGAAGGTCAGTCTTCGAACTGTTGTCCTTGACGTCCCTCCACAGGATGTCATCACGAAAGATAACGTATCGATTAAAGTTAATGCAGTATTGTATTTTCGTGTTGTTCAGCCTGAAAAAGCGATCGTCGAAGTTGAAAATTTTCTTTTTGCAACATCTCAACTTTCACAAACAACGTTACGAAGTGTTCTTGGTCAATCAGAGCTCGACGAACTTCTTGCCCAACGAGATAAAATCAACCGTGATCTGCAAAAAATCATCGATGAACATGCCGAACCCTGGGGAATCAAAGTTTCAAACGTGGAGGTTAAGCAAATCGATCTCCCGATCGAAATGCAGCGAGCAATGGCAAAACAAGCGGAAGCCGAACGAGAACGCCGTGCAAAGGTCGTTCATGCCGAGGGTGAATTTCAGGCAAGTCAGAAACTCGCAGATGCCGCAAACGTTATCTCAGCTAATCCCATCGCCCTCCAATTGCGTTATCTCCAAACACTCGTTGAGGTAGCATCAGATAAAAGTTCAACGATCTTGTTCCCGCTTCCCATTGATCTCATACGACCCTTCCTTGAACCACATCAGAAGAAGTAACAACATTGGAACAAGATTCAATACTCTACGGATTTAATAACGACCAAAAAATCGTCGCTGTTCAACATGTGAGCGACGATATGATGAGGGTGTATATTCGAAGTCCGGAAGGAATCACATCCAAAGATTTTGAATTTTATCCCTTCTTCCTCCTCTCAGAAGCTACTCCTCTCAAAGATTTTCCTCACAAGCATTGGCTGAAAGAATTAGATGGAGGAAATTATTTTCGCTTCCTTGCTGTGTTCTCCCGTTGGTCGGAAATGTGGGATGCAATCCACCATACCATCGATTGGCATAATAACCGCTCCCCGAATAAAATAAATTCGTATCAGGAGCTTCCTATTCTTTACTTACGGTCCGATCCAATCTCTCAATTTCTCATTCACAGCGGTATAACATTATTCAAGGGGATGGATTTCCCAGCACTTCATCGACTACAACTCCACATTGCTACCTATACCAAACAGCCGATAAAACAAAGTAGAGCTTTACGACAAGAAAATCGGATCGTCCTCATATCGCTCTCTGACAACACGGGATGGGAATATGTAATTCAAGGGAAGAACAAAACTGAACGGGAAATGCTCGATGAACTTATTCAGTGTATTTGTGAGCGTGACCCAGATATTATCGAGGGGCATGATATTATTCATTCAACGCTTCCATTCATCGCAGATCGCTGTAAACTCCTCGAAATTGATTTTACGATCGGCAGAGATGGATCAACGGTGAATAGTATGAATTACCGAGTTTCATTCGATGAACGATCTCCCGAATCTGTAATTTATACTATCGCGGGTCGTCACGTAATGGATACCCTCCTCCTCGTTCAATCATACGACATCTCTAAACATACAATAGAAAATTATGGCCTTAAACATGTAGCGCAACACTTTGGTCTGACTAAAAGGGACCGAATATACATCAAGCCCGAACGAATATCGTGGTACTGGGAACATGAACCCGACTTACTTGTTCGACATGCTTTAGATGAAGTTCAAGAAATTCGCCAACTCAGCGAGTACCTATCACCGAGTGTCTTCTACCTGACTCAAATGGTTCCTTTCAACTATAGCTCGGTAGCTCGACTCGGGTCTGCCGCAAAAATTGAGACTCTCATGTTACGGGAATACATCCATCAAAAACATTCCATTCCTAAACCTCAGAGTGGCACTCAATCAAGCGGGGGCTATACCGATGTATTTTATACAGGTGTGTTAGGTCCAATAGTCGAAGTTGACATTGAATCGCTCTATCCCTCCATTATGTTGAGAGATTCTATTGCACCCAAAGCTGATGATTTAGGAATCTTTCTCCATTTGCTCGATTCTCTCACGCGCATGCGTCTCAGCGCTAAACGGACAATGCGAACAACAGACGACCCGGTCGAAAAGATAAAATTTGATACCTTGCAATCTTCATTCAAAATTCTCATCAATTCTTTTTACGGTTATTTAGGGTATCATCGAGGGTTATTTAATGATGTTGAAGCGGCAGAGAGAGTAACTCAACATGGTAGAAAACTCCTCCATCAGCTTGTGCAATCGATCACTGCCCAAGAAGGCACAGCGGTGGAAGTTGACACGGACGGAATTTATTTTGTTCCGCCCATTTCAATTACCGACGAGGAAGGTGAGAATAGGTTCGTTAGCAGTATCTCGCGAGAACTCCCCCAAGGCATTCATTTGATTTTCAATGGTCGCTATCAAAAAATACTCAGTTACAAGATGAAAAATTATGCGCTGCTCGACTACAATCAGAAGATTAGAATCAAAGGCTCATCTTTTATTTCCCGCACCATAGAGAGATTCGGTAAACACTTTATCCAGCAAGCAATCGAGTTTATCTTACAGCGCAATTTCACCGGTTTGCACAAAATCTATGTAAATCTCTATAAAGATATATCTGATCATAAACTTTCGATATCAGATTTCGCACGAACCGAAACACTCAGGGATACTCGCGAACAATATCTCAAAGCAGTAGAGGGTACTATGCGAAATCCTACTGCGAGTTACGAGGTTGCGTTAGCTGCAAATATATTTTGGAAACCCGGAGATCGTATATCTTATTATATTACTGGCAACGACGCCAACATTAGGGGCTTCGAAAACTGTAAGTTGGCAGAAGATTGGGATCCCAACTTCCCAGATGAAAACGTTTCTTATTACCTCAAACGCCTACGGGAGTTTGCTAAAAAATTCGAGATGTATTTCCTGCCGCAGGATTATCATATCATCTTTTCTGACGACGATTTATTTGGTTTTTCAGAAGAAAAAATATCAATCCTCACTTTACCTATTTCAAGGGAATCCACTCAATTTTTGCAGGATGATGAAGATTCAAGCCCAGTCGAATTCAAAATATGGCTCGGCGAAAGTTAGAAAAGAAATAGTGCTTGACTTTGAAAAAATAGACTTTTATATTTGACCCATAGTTCATATGGCACCTTTTTTGTCTCAAAGCTCTTTCTTAACCTGCAGTAGGTTGTTTCTCGCCTCCCCAACTACGGAGTTTCAAGTAAACACGATCTGAGGTAACCAATCATTTTGATTTTGGTGATAAGCTGCTTCATGTTACAAGAATGTGTGTTTTTTCTATCACTTATTACGAGGTAATATATATGGAAAAGGGTACTGTGAAATGGTTTAACACCGCAAAGGGCTTTGGCTTTATTCAACGAAGCACCGGTGAAGATGTCTTCGTCCATTATAAATCGATAGATGGAGATGGATTTAAGACACTCAATCAGGGCGACAGTGTTGAGTTTGAAATCGAACAGGGACCGAAGGGTCTACAAGCAGTAAAAGTTAAGAAAGTCTGACGCTTTTCTTCGCATTTACAACGCCCGCCCCTCGTAGAAACGATGGGTGGCATTGTTCATCATTGAAAAAATTTTAATTCATCCGATGGGATGATACCCAGTCCTTAATATATCGGACAATATCAAGTGTCGATGCCCCAGGTGTAAATATCTCCCCAATGCCCATCCCCTTTAATGTTTTTATATCCTGATCAGGAATAATCCCACCTCCAAAAAGTAAAACATCTTCGAGACCCTTTCCTTTCATGAGTGAAAGAAGGCGAGGAAAAATCGTCATGTGGGCGCCACTCAATAAACTCACTCCAATGACATCTACATCCTCCTGAAGTGCAGCATCAACAATCATCTCCGGGGTTTTTCGTAAACCGGTGTAGATAACCTCCATCCCCGCGTCACGTAACGCTGCTGCAACAACTTTAGCACCTCGATCATGACCATCAAGGCCAGCTTTTGCGATCAAAATACGAATTTTTTTCTCCATAGAATTTTCTAAAGAAGACCTAATTGTTTTTGAAATTCAAGAAATATGAGATAAAACTTTGTAAGAGGAAATCCAACGACATTATAAAAACATCCATCGATTTTTTCAACAAAGACTGCACCATAGTCATCCTGAATTCCATATGCACCAGCTTTATCCAATGGGGCACCAGACTGGATATACTCAACAATTTCCCCTTCTTCTAACGTTCGAAATTTTACACGTGTCCGCTCAGTTGCAGAGATTATTTGATTAGACGGACGATCAATTAATGTTAATCCCGTATACACCTCATGCCAGCGTCCACTAAGCGCCATCAACATTCCATATGCATCGTTGTGATCGCTTGGTTTCCCAAGAATTTTCCCCTCCAATACAACAATGGTATCAGCTCCGATAACAATTCCCTCCTCAACACATTTTGCAATGTCTTGAGCTTTCCTTTCCGATAAGGCTAAGACATGCTCCTTTGGATTTTGGATCCCTATATTATTTTCATCAACATTGCTGGCACGAACATCGAAAATCAAACCCATCTGACGTAAGAGGGCTTGACGCCTTGGTGACGCGGAGGCAAGAATGAGATTTTTCTTTACTATCACCAGTCACTGAATTGACAAAAATAAAAAAGAGCGACACAATAGTCTCGCTCTCTCATGCACAACCGACAATCATGTGT